>NZ_JACJPU010000010.1:0-118834 GCF_014696235.1 Sphaerospermopsis sp. FACHB-1194
ATGACTTCGTTTCCCAAGAATTACGGGCAGCAGAAGACCCAGAATTTGAAACCTTCTATACCAAAAACATTTTGTTGAACGAGGGTATCCGTGCTTGGATGGCTCCTCAAGACCAACCCCACGAACAGTTCGTATTCCCAGAGGAGGTACTACCACGTGGTAACGCTCTCTAATAGATCAGTTATAGCCGGTGGCCGTGACCAAGAATCAAGCGGTTTTGCTTGGTGGTCTGGTAACGCTCGTTTAATCAACCTATCTGGTAAACTGCTGGGCGCTCACGTTGCTCACGCTGGTTTGATTGTATTCTGGGCTGGAGCAATGACATTATTTGAAGTTGCTCACTTTATCCCAGAAAAGCCCATGTATGAACAGGGCTTAATTCTTCTCCCTCACGTTGCCACATTAGGTTGGGGCGTTGGTGCTGGTGGTGAAGTTATCGACACTTTCCCCTACTTTGTTGTAGGTGTACTGCACCTAATTTCTTCCGCTGTTCTCGGTTTTGGCGGTATCTACCACGCTGTACGTGGTCCTGAAACCTTAGAAGAATATTCTTCTTTCTTTGGTTATGACTGGAAAGACAAGAACAAGATGACCAACATCATCGGCTTCCACCTGATCATCTTAGGATGCGGTGCGTTGCTGTTGGTACTGAAGGCTATGTTCTTCGGTGGTGTCTATGACACCTGGGCTCCCGGTGGTGGTGACGTGCGTGTAATCACTAACCCCACCCTCAACCCTGCTATCATCTTTGGTTATCTCATTAAAGCTCCCTTTGGTGGCGAAGGCTGGATTATCAGCGTTGATAACATGGAAGATGTTATCGGCGGTCACATCTGGATTGCTTTAATTTGTATTTCCGGTGGTATTTGGCACATCTTCACCAAGCCTTTTGCTTGGGCGCGTCGTGCTTTTATCTGGTCTGGTGAAGCTTACCTATCCTACAGCTTAGGTGCTTTGTCCATGATGGGCTTTATCGCTTCCGTCATGGTTTGGTATAACAACACCGTTTACCCCAGCGAATTCTTTGGTCCTACTGGTCCTGAAGCTTCTCAAGCACAAGCTTTAACCTTCTTGATTCGTGACCAACGCTTAGGTGCTAACGTTGGTTCTGCTCAAGGTCCTACTGGTCTTGGTAAATACTTGATGCGTTCTCCTACCGGTGAAATCATCTTCGGTGGTGAAACCATGCGTTTCTGGGATTTCCGTGGTCCTTGGTTAGAGCCTCTCCGTGGTCCTAACGGTCTTGACTTAGAAAAAATCAAGAATGATATTCAGCCTTGGCAAGCTCGTCGTGCTGCTGAATACATGACACACGCTCCTCTGGGTTCTTTGAACTCTGTAGGTGGTGTGGCTACTGAAATCAACTCCTTCAACTATGTATCTCCTCGTGCATGGTTGGCTACTTCTCACTTTGTCTTAGGTTTCTTCTTCCTTATCGGTCACTTGTGGCACGCAGGACGCGCTCGTGCTGCTGCTGGTGGTTTTGAGAGAGGTATTGACCGTGAGAACGAACCAGCGTACTACATGAAGGATCTTGACTAGGTTTTTCTAGTTTTCTTTCATCACTGACAATCAATTAATTTTCTTGCTCTTGCTGTCAAGCGAGAGCTTTTTTTTCGTCTGTTTGAAAATTATACACATTAAAATTTACATTAAATTTGTTACGTCTTTTATGCTGTGCTTGATATATAGTGTTCCGATTTGATTTATAAATTTTCCGTGGAGGCGGGGAATAGGGAATAGGGAATAGGGAATAGGGTTTGAGATGATTTGGGTGTACGGAGTTTTTTCAAAAATCAAATAGTAGTCCTATAGCTGTACACAATACGGTTAGGACATAAACTAAATCTCAAACTTAGACAATCAAAGGCTTTTAACATTGCTACATCAATAACACCAGAAACAAGTGAGACTCGTCCTCAACCTGGTACTTTTTCTTACGATGCTGTAGATTTACTTGCCAAAAGACCATTAGATTTAAACAAGTTCTGCAAAGATTACCCTTTAAATTCTCGCTGCGCTAATCGTCCTGATCCATCAACACAACCGTCACAAGAAGCTAAACCTACTGAGGAAACTAGTAAAACTCCTGCAAAAACCAGCGGTTGGGCAATCACCCCTGAAATTAGTACACTAGGTGTTGGTGCAACAGTCACCAAATCCATAACACCTAATATGAATGCTAAACTTGGAATTACTGGTTTAGGTATCAGCGCAGATATTGAAGAATCTGATATCAGTTATGATGCTAAACTTAACTTATTCAATGTTTCTACTTTAGTTGACTACCATCCTTGGCAAAAGTCCGGTTTTCGTTTAACTGGAGGGCTGGTGTTTCAAGACAATAATATCGAAGGAACTGGTAAAGCCACCAATGGTGGTACAACAATTAACATAAATGGAATAGACTATTCCATTAATCCTGGTGACACAGTGAAAGCCAAGATTTCCCTACCCAATAGCGTAGCACCATATCTAGGTATTGGTTGGGGTAATGCTGTGAAATCTGGTAACCGCTGGGGTTTCTCCGCTAATTTGGGTGTGATGTTTGCTGGCTCACCAAAAGTAGAGTTAACAGCACCTGATTATATTCCCGCAGGTGATGTAGAGCAAGTCCTAAGTTGACAATTTCATAGACAAAACTATACTTATATTGACAAAAATCAATATATTTTTAGGAAAAAATCAACTACTTGATATATAATACAGTGATATCAAGTATTGAATTGAGACTATTGCCGACGCGAAAACCAAGCAATGATGGTGGTAGTCTTTTTCAGAAACTTAATTGGAACACAATCGCGTCTGGCTAAGGCGTGAAAGTCTACTGAGGGATAACTGCTCCCATGCTCCCGTTGAAGTAGAAAGTAAAGTCTAGTTTTGTCTAGGTTTTATATAGCAGGCAGAAAGGAAACAATTGGAAGACGATTTGGACTGGTTGAATATTTACCCTGTTCTTTCTCTCGGAGTGTCTTACCAATTTTAGAGGTTGTTTGAAAACTTTTTCGTGTGGGATTTGACACCCACAGATCCCCCTAAATCCCCCTTAAAAAGGGGGACTTTGAGGAATTTAGCCCCCTTTCTGGGTGCATTAGTATTATTTCTTGGAACTACTACTTTGCAATCTCAAATCATTAACAGTATTTTAGAGTCCAAAAAACCTGAGAACACTAAAGATAAGACCCAAAGGACCTGCTACAGTACCTACTGTATCACCAGCCTTGGCAACACCAGAACGGTTGACTACCACAACATCATTATTACGAAGTATGGGATTGGTTTCCTCGTTAATGCCTTTGGAGAAATCTATTTTTACTACCCGTTTAGTAACAGTACCATTGGGATTGAGACGAATCAAATCTACAGCACCACTACTAGCCCTAGCATCATTAAAGCCACCAGCAGCCAGTAAAGCCTGATTTAAAGAGCTATTCGGCTGTAAATTTGTTAATCCAGGTTTTTTCACTTCTCCGACTACCCCTACTTGAATAGTTGCCGGTGATAAAGTAGTAGTAGCTAATTGTATTGCTTCCGCTGGGTTAATCTCAGTGGCTGTGGGAACAACAATTGTATCTCCATCTTGCAACACCACATCTTGATTTAGATCCCCAGTTTGCAATAATTCCCAGAGATTGAGATTTAATGTTTGTTCTGAGCCAATTCTAGTAGGACGGCGGATTTTAATACTCCGCACATCCGCTTGTGATGTAATTCCTCCAGCTAGTTGAATTGCTCGCATGACAGTTGGTAAGCCTGTTCCTGGCGCTCCACCATCATTTCCACCACCACCACCTGGTGTTACTAAATAAGAACCGGGACGGTACACTTGACCTGTAATAGCTACTGTGCGGGGTGCAGTTTGACTAGCCGCATAATTGGCTGCAAATAAATTCCGAGCTTCAGCAACGTTGAAATCTGTGGCGGTGGGTACAACTATGGTGTCTCCATCCCGTAAGGTGATATCTTGGGGTATTCTGCCTGTTTGGGTGATTTCTTTGAGGTTGAGAGCAATAACCTGTTCACCAGAACGTCCAATTTTACGGCGTAATTGTACTTTAGTCACATCTGCTGCTAATGTTACCCCTTGGGCTGTGCTAAGTGCTGCTAATATTGTGGGATATTGTAAACCGGGATTATCGCCGCCGCTGCCCTGTAAACTGAGAGTGTAAGCTCCTGGTCGTGTTACCTCTCCAGCTACAAAAATGTTAATGGGACGAGGTGATAATAAATTAACTGAAATTAGCGGACGTTTGAGAAAGCGAGCATATCTTCTAGATATTTCGTCTGCTGCCTGTTCCGTTGTTAATCCGAGAACGGATATACTACCAATTAGAGGTAGGTTAATTGAACCACCAGGGGGTACTTGATATTCACCCGTATATTCAGGTACTTCAAATATGTTGACACGAATGCGATCGCCTCCACCTAATAAGTAGTCTGTAGATATGTTGGAGGTTTGTGATGCTGTTCTTTGTTGCGCTAGGCTAACGGATGGTAAAGCAAGATTGACACTCGTTAACAAAACTACAGCTGTAGTTGAATGGGTTAAAAATTTCCACAAATGTATATTAAGCATATTTACTGGAGAATTTGAGACTACCATCTGTAAATTTCTAAACATTTTTAACGTTGACTATAGTTAATTATTCAAGTTCCCTATCATCCTTATTTTCCTAATTAACTATGGTTTTCAGGATATAATCTGAATCCTATATTCTGAATTTTTATTTAACTTAATTTAAATTAAAAATCGGACAGATCATCTAATTGTTAACGATTACAGCAAGTTTTTTCAAATTCGTCAATAGTGAAGAATCATATTTTATAGGGTTTAGGGAATAGAAGAAATTTTATTACAAGTTATTACCAGTAATTAGCCCTACATGATTTAAGTTACTTTTCAGTTATAAAAGCAAGTGTTTACACAATGTAGGGATAAGCATTTAGGAAACAGAAAAAGTTCCTGAATCTCGTACAGACGTTCCGTAGGAACGTCTGTACTGAATCCTGAATTATTACTGATTTTGTTTTTGGATCTGTTGGATAAAGAACTCTTCTAAAGATTGACGAGTTAAGTTCATAGTCATAATTTTACCACCCATTAATCGGAGACTGGCTAGAAAATCATAGTAATCTGCTTGTAAAATACCGTGCCAAGTACCATCAGGTTCAAATTGCAAATCAAGTATTCTTTTATTCAGAACTTCTGTATCGCCTCCTTGACCTTTAACATGATATGTATTCTCTGTACCTAAAAGTTCATTGAGAGAACCAGCACAAATTAATTCTCCTTTAGCCAGGATAGCAATGCGATCGCAAATTTGTTCTACTTCACTCAAAACATGACTGTTGAAAAATATTGTCTTTCCAGCTTTTTTGAGTGAGAGAATAATTTCTCGCATTTGGTAACGTCCCAAGGGATCAAGTCCAGACATAGGCTCATCTAAAAATACCAATTCTGGATCATTAATTAATGCCTGAGCCATACCAACTCGCTGAAGCATGCCTTTAGAATAACGTCGCATTAGCTTTTTACGAGCATCAGTTTGTGACAAACCGACTAATTTTAACAGTTCGGGAATGCGTTGACGTTGCACCTTTTGAGGTATTTGGAATAAACCAGCAGCTAATTCCAAAAATTCCCAGCCGGTGAGATAGTCGTATAAATAGGGATTTTCTGGTAAGTAACCAATACGCTGTTTCACCGAGCGATCGCCAAGTGGCTTACCTAATAATAATCCCCTGCCAGCAGAAGGGCGGATAATTCCCAATAAAAGTTTTAACAGAGTGGTTTTACCCGCACCATTAGGGCCCAATAATCCAAAGGTTTCCCCTGGGTAAACTTGTAAAGAACAACTTTTCAAAGATACGACTTTTTGATTCAGCCAAAAACCCGTGCGATAAACTTTTCGCAACTCAGAAGTCAGAACTACTGGAGGCTGATCTACAGGATTCAGTTGAGGAGCGGATGTGTCTGCAACAGAATTCATCGTGTTTCAATTACCAATTACCGACTGGGTGCGATTGATTACAAGTTAGAAATTAGCACGATAATAAACAAACTATATTGTTGTGTCAATTATCGCCTAGAGAATAGCTTTCTTACACTACCATCAGTAACTTATAGCACACCTTTTGAACTGGGAATAGTCTCAGCACGACGAGGATCAATTTCTACTGCCATCCGCATCGCTCTGGCAAAGGCTTTAAAAGTTGCTTCAATAATATGATGGGAATTAATACCATCAAGTTGGCGAATATGCAAGGTCATTTGACTATGATTCACCAACGCCACAAAAAATTCCCGTACCAGTTGGGTGTCATAAGTTCCCACTCGTTGAGTAGGAATATTTAGACCATAACTGAGATGAGGTCTGCCAGAAAAGTCTAAAGCTACCTGAATCAAAGCTTCATCTAGGGGTGCAAGGAAATTACCAAAGCGGACAATGCCTTTTTTATTACCTAGTGCTTGATGTAAAGCTTGACCCAAAGTAATCCCCACATCTTCATTAGTGTGATGATCATCAATTTCCCAGTCACCTTTAGCTTGAATATCCAAATCAAATAAACCATGAGAGGCGATTTGATGGATCATGTGATCTAAAAAAGGAATGCCAGTATTAGCGTTACAGATGCCCGTACCATCAATGTTTATGGTTACTATTACATCCGTTTCCCCAGTAGTACGTTTAACTGTAGCAATGCGGTTAGTAGTCATTAGTCATTAGTCATTAGTTATTAGTTATTAGTCATTGGTCATTAGTTGTTTTTCCCAATCACCAATCACCAATCACCAGTCACCTATTACATTCCCATCATTTCATATCCTGCATCTACATACAGGATTTGCCCAGTGATGCCGCTGGATAAATCACTACATAAAAAAGCAGCGGTATTACCTACTTCTAATTGTGTAACGGTGCGACGCAGGGGTGCGATTGCCTCAACATGATGAATCATATCTAAAATGCCGCCTACTGCTGAAGATGCCAAAGTGCGGATAGGACCTGCGGAAATACCGTTAACACGAATGTTTTGGGGACCTAGTTCTGCTGCTAAGTAACGAACACTGGCTTCTAACCCAGCTTTGGCTACACCCATGATGTTATAGTTAGGGATAGCTCGCACAGCACCTAAATAGGAGAGAGTAACAATACTACCGCCTTCAGTCATCAAAGGTTTGGCAGCACCGCTTAACTGAATCAGTGAATAAGTGCTAACTTCCAAAGCTTTATTAAAACCGGAACGGGACGTTTTGCTAAAATCTCCGCTTAAATCTTCTTTGTTAGCAAAAGCGAGACAGTGAATGAGGATGTCTAATTTACCCCATTGATCACGGACAGTTTCAAAAGTGGCTTGAATTTGTTCCTCGTTTTCAACGTTACAGGGAAGGAATAAGCTAGGTTGGAGAGGTTCGACTAATTCTGAGACTTTTTTCTCGAATTTGCCTTTTTCATCTGGCAAATAGGTAATGCCCAGGTTAGCACCAGCTTGGTGTAGTTGTTGAGCAATACCCCAGGCAATGGAGCGATTATTGGCAATACCCGTGACTAAGGCGTTTTTACCGGACAGATTCAGCATAGAAATAGTCAATGTGATCAATCATTAGGAGTATAGATAACCATACTAGAATCTGACCCTATTTTTACTTAGTTAGGTAGGGGATTTTCAAAAATATCATTCGTTTGGGTATTGCAGTCCAGAAATTTATGATAAAGCAGATTGCAGATCAATGAGGTACAGGATCTAACGTGAAATATAGACAGAAAGAGAATTTTACTTCTGACTCAAGAGGGCAACCACAGGGTGTTGCCCCTACGAATGACTCCTGACTCCTGCTGTAATTGTTTAAGAACTTATAAAGATATTGCAAATTTTTCTGCAAAAAAACCTCTTTAGTTGAGTTTGAGAAACTACTGATCAACAATTCTTGGCTAAAAATAACAAAAATTGGGTATCATGATCAACAAATAAAGATAAAATGAGAGATTTGAGTATAGGAAAAAACAGAAAGGTTGACGGTGCTTTATTGAATTTTCAGGTGTATTCTTAGGTAATCAGTTTTTGTTTTTCCGGCATTGGGTAGGGGAAGGGAGATGATCGTGACACAAGATAAAGCCCTAGCAAATGTTTTTCGTCAGATGGCAACTGGAGCATTTCCGCCAGTTGTAGAGACGTTTGAACGCAACAAAACGATCTTTTTTCCCGGCGATCCCGCCGAACGAGTTTATTTTCTTCTCAAGGGTGCTGTGAAACTTTCCAGGGTATATGAAGCAGGAGAAGAAATAACGGTAGCACTGCTGCGGGAAAATAGTGTTTTTGGTGTGTTGTCATTGCTAACGGGTAATAAGTCAGATAGGTTCTATCATGCAGTTGCCTTTACGGCGGTAGAATTACTTTCTGCCCCAATTGAACAAGTAGAGCAAGCACTCAAGGAAAATCCAGAATTATCAATGTTAATGCTGCGGGGACTATCTTCGCGGATTCTGCAAACAGAGATGATGATTGAAACCCTTGCTCACCGAGATATGGGTTCTCGGTTGATCAGTTTTTTGTTAATTCTCTGTCGGGATTTTGGTGTACCCTGTGCAGATGGCATTACCATTGATTTGAAGCTATCCCATCAGGCGATCGCTGAAGCAATTGGTTCTACTCGCGTTACTGTCACCAGATTGCTTGGAGATTTACGCGAGAAAAAAATGATCTCCATCCACAAGAAAAAGATTACTGTGCATAAACCTGTCACATTAAGTAAGCAATTTACTTAAAATCTGTTGGGGGGAAAGTTGGTACAAGTTGTATTGAAGTTGTGTTTTGAAAAAAATACCCGCAATCGGAGGAAATTTAAAAATTGACTAAATTCTGCTTTTGCCAATCTTCTTTCCCCCACAGACAATGGTTGAAAGTAGTAGGCTGTATCTGGAAGCATTTCTGGCGGTAGTTGAAGATGGCCACCGGGTACATCCTGATAGCAGCAATTTTAATTCTGGGGGGCGTGATTGCCACTGTGGGCGATCGCATTGGCACTAAAGTGGGCAAGGCACGCCTCTCTTTATTTAATTTGCGTCCTAAAAATACAGCCGTATTAGTAACGATTTTTACGGGTGGTGTAATATCGGCATCGACTTTAGCAATTTTATTTGCTGCTGATGAAGGTTTGCGGAAAGGAGTGTTTGAGTTAGAGGATATTCAAAAAGACCTAAGAAACAAGCGAGAACAATTAAAAATTGCGGAAACCCAAAAAACTGAGGTAGAAAATCAGTTAATTCAAGCTAGGAAAGAACAAGCTCAAGCACAGCAAGATTTACAAAAAATTAATCAGTCTCTAAAAGCGGCAAATGCCAAACAACAGATCACCCAAGCTCAACTCAACCGCACTATTAGCCAACAAGCCAAAACTCAAGCGCAACTTCAAGGCACTCAAAGCCGACTGGGTGAAGTAGTGATTCAGTATAGACAAGCTATAAATGAACTAGACAACCTTTATCAACAGCGTCAAGCATTGCAGACAGCAGTGGAAGAGTTGAGGGCAGAACGTCAGCGACTGTATGCTGAAGCTAAAAAAGCCATTGATGAAGCTAAGACAGCTATCGAAAAACGGGATTTAGAACTTGCTAATCGGCAAGAAATGATTAAACAGCGAGATCAAAAAATCGCTAATTTAGATAAACTTATTCAAAATCGCAACTTAGAAATTAAAAAACGAGAACAAGTAATTGCTACTAGAGAAGCTCGGCTCAAAGAATTAGAAAATCAGCAACAATATTTAGAACAGGAAGTAGCAAGGCTAGAAAAATATTACCAGTCTTATCGTGACCTGCGTTTGGGTAAATTGGCCTTAGTTCGTGGTCAAGTTTTGGCTGCTGATGTAGTTCGTGTCGATAAACCTACTGCTGCTGGTGAAGTAGTAGTCCAAATTTTGCAAGAAGCTAACCGCAATGCCAACATCCAATTAAGTGAACCAGGAACAAATCCGGGAAATGCAGAATTATTGCGTGTTACCCAAGAGAGAGTTGAACAACTTATCAAACAAATTAAAGATGGTAGAGAATATGTAGTGCGAATTTTTTCGGCGGGTAATTATGTCAGAGGAGAAAAACAGATAGAATTTTTTGCTGATGCCATGCCAAATCAACTGGTATTCTCCGCAGGTGAGGTTCTAGCTACAACCTCTGCTGATATGAAAACTATGACATCATATCAATTAAGGCAACGTTTAGACTTGCTGATTTCTGCTTCTCAATTTCGCGCCCGCAATGCTGGTATTGTGGAAGCAGTACAGGTAGATGGAACTTTTTTGCGCTTTTTCTCCCAATTGCAACAATCTGAACAACCTTTAGAAATTAAATCTGTAGCTGCTGAGAATACCTATACAGCAGGACCATTGAGAATCAAACTTGTAGCACTTTTCAATGGACAAATTATTTTTAGCACATGATTGGTGACTGGTGATTGGGGACTGGTGACTGGGGACTGGGGACTGGTGACTGGTGACTGGTGACTGGTGACTGGGGACTGGTGACTGGGGACTGGTGACTGGGGACTGGGGACTGGTGACTGGGAATAATATCAACCATTCCCAATTCCCAATTCCCAATTCCCAATTCCCAATTCCCAATTCCCAATTCCCAATTCCCAATTCCCAATTCCCAATTCCCACTTCCCTATTCCCTGTTCCCTATGACTAACACACAACCTGCAATTTTAGGCTTTGATCCTGGTCGAGATAAATGTGGTGTAGCTGTGATGGGATTGGATCGGCAGTTGTATTATCATCAAGTTGTACCTGCGGTTGAGGCGATCGCCCAAATTTCTTCACTACGGCAAAAATACCCTGTTTCTTTAATTGTCATGGGGGATCAAACCACGGCGAAAAAGTGGAAACAGCAACTGAATCAGGAATTAATTCCCTCTGTAAATATTGTGTTAGTGGATGAGCGTTATACAACTCTGGAAGCACGCGATCGCTATTGGCAGATGTTCCCACCTACAGGACTCACCAAACTTTTACCAAAAGGTTTGCGACAGCCACCACGACCAATAGATGATATTGTAGCCATCCTGTTAATTGAACGCTACCTTAACCGCTTAACTTCCAGCAGTTCTACTGACAACTGACTCCTGACTCTTGACTCCTTCTATTTACAATTCTGCCCGAATAGTAAAAGCATAATCGCCTCCTGGTTCTAATTGGTAATCTTGTTTTTCCAAAAAGCGGCCGAGAGGTTCTTTAATTAACGCGCGACCCTGGGAAGGCTTGACAGAAAGTTCTCCCCGACGGAAATGCCATTGAAAATGCCATTCAAAATCGCCGGCGCTGACATCACCTTCAAGAAAGCCATGTTGCCAAGATTGACGGGTGATTCTGACATGGGCGGTAGTTTCTGGTAGACGTTTAGCACTCACTATGCTGGGTGTCCGATGAGGGATAAAAGCGAACCATGTAGGTTACTTAATTTTTATGTACCAAAAATCTCTGAAATTGACAAATTGGGAATTGGGAATGGGGAATTGGGAATTGGGAATTGGGAATTGGGAATTGGGAATTGGGAATTGGGAATTGGGAATTGGGAATTGGGAATGGGTAATGGTTAATATTATTCCCAATCACCAGTCACCAGTCACCAGTCACCAGTCACCAGCCCCAACAGACATGATATCTATTCAAAAATAATTTAAAAAATCATACAGCGATGCCCGCTGAAATAAGGCATCGCGGATTTTAGATTTGCGATTGATCTCTAATCCAAAATCTAAAATCCTTAATCGTTGTTAACGATTTGTAGCCGCAGCTTCTCGCGCAGCAGCTGCTTGATCAGGGTGTATACCCAAGCGTGTCAGGTTAATTCTACCTTTATTGTCAATTTCGCGCACTTTGACAATCACTTCATCACCAACGGCTACTTCATCTTCCACTTTACCAACACGATAGTCAGCAAGTTGAGAAATGTGAATCATGCCTTCTTTTCCGGGCAAAAATTCCACAAATGCACCAATAGGTATAATCCGTGTTACACGACCTATGTAAACATCCCCTTCATTGAGTTTACGAGTCATGCCTTGAATGATGCTCTTTGCTCTCTTTGCTCTGCCTTCATCGACTGCGGAAATGGTGACTGTACCATTATCTTCAATGTCGATTTTTGCACCAGTTTCTTCGGTAATTCCTTTGATGGTTTTACCACCGGGTCCAATGACCAGACCAATCATTTCTGGATCAATCTTGATCGTCAACAGACGTGGGGCAAAGGGTGAGGTTTCGGTGCGTGGTGTGTCAATAGTCTGGAGCATTTTCTCCAAAATATGTAACCGGGCTGCTTTAGCTTGCTCAACAGCTTGTTTGATCACGTCCAAGGACAAACCGGATATTTTCATATCCATTTGTAAGGCGGTGATGCCTGTATCAGTACCCGCAACTTTGAAGTCCATGTCCCCTAAGAAGTCTTCAATGCCTTGAATATCCGTGAGAACGCGCACTTCGTCGCCTTCTTTAATCAAGCCCATTGCTGCACCGGTGACAGGTTTGATAATAGGTACACCCGCATCCATAAGGGCGAGAGTAGAACCACAGACAGAACCCATTGAGGTAGAACCGTTGGAAGAAAGCACTTCTGATACTACGCGGATGACGTAGGGGAATTGTTCTTTGGGCGGTAGTACGGGTAAAATCGCTCTTTCGGCTAAAGCACCATGACCTATTTCTCGTCTTCCTGGCGCACGCATGGGTTTGGTTTCACCGACGGAGAAGGGTGGGAAATTGTAATGATGCAGGTAACGTTTAGATTGATCTATTTGCAGATCATCATTGAGATTTTGAGCATCTCCTGGTGTACCCAGGGTACAAGCAGATAATACTTGAGTTAGTCCCCGGTTAAATAAACCACTGCCATGTACACGACGGGGTAAAACTCCGACTTGGCAAGATATAGGACGGACTTCATCTAATTTACGACCATCAACGCGCACGTTATCTTCAATGATTTGACGGCGCATAAAATATTTGGTGATATCCTTAAAGGTATTACCAAGGGCTTTGCTATCGGCTGTAGCAGCTACACGAATGGGATCTTCTTCGGGTAAGGCTTCTATTTCCGCTTTGATTTCATCCTTAACTGCATCTAAAGCTGTATCACGCTCGTTTTTGGTTAACTCAAATTGAGCCAAGATTTTTTTAATTTCTGCACTGGCGCGATCGCGGATATAGTTTTCTAATGTTTGATCTACTTCCGGTGGCTCTTCTTGGACGAGTTTTAAACCCAGTTCTTCAACTAAATCTAGCTGTGCTTGGATTAAATCCCGCACTGCTTCGTAACCAAAATCAATGGCCTCGATGATATCTCGCTCTGGTAACTGATTTGCTCCTGCTTCCACCATGATCACACCATCAGGTGAACCAGCAACTACTAAATCCAAATCACCCGCTTCAATTTCCGCATAGGTGGGGTTAATAATGAAATCATCACCTACTAAACCTACCCGCACTGCTGCCATTGGTCCATTAAAAGGAATTTGGGCAATAAGAGTAGCGATAGAAGCGCCAGTTACAGCTAACACATCTGGCGGTACTTGTTCATCCATTGACAAGGTGAAAGCAATAATTTGCAAATCATCCCGTAACCATGAAGGAAACAAAGGACGCAAAGGACGGTCAATCAGACGGCTAGTTAAAATCGCTTTTTCAGGTGGACGACCTTCACGGCGCATAATCCCACCAGGGATTCTTCCTGCTGCATACAGTCTTTCTTCATAATCTACCGTCAGGGGAAGAAAATCAACGCCTTCTCTGGCTTCTGACCTTGTAGCTGTCACTAAAACAGCAGTATCCCCCGATTCTATCAACACCGACCCACCCGCTTGGGGGGCTAACAGTCCTACCTTCAGTCGAATATCCCGTCCATCAAAGGATATTGACTTCTCAAATTCTGCCATTCAGTTTTTTTTCCTTCTATGCACGCTATTCTCTCTCTGTGGCAATCCTAACATTTATGCTATATGGACGGCTTCTTTTAGATATATTAGTTTCATAGACTAGATTCAAGGGGCAGGTGACTGGGGACTGGGGACTGGGGACAGGTGACGGGTGACAGTAAGAAAAAATAGGAGTTAAGGAGT
The DNA here is from genome assembly GCF_014696235.1 of Sphaerospermopsis sp. FACHB-1194. NCBI lineage: Bacteria > Bacillati > Cyanobacteriota > Cyanophyceae > Nostocales > Aphanizomenonaceae > Sphaerospermopsis > Sphaerospermopsis sp. FACHB-1194. The sequence goes on from NZ_JACJPU010000010.1 coordinate 14,113, forward strand.
TACATTGAATTGTTGAATAGTCCGATATAAATTCTCAAATATAATTTTTTTTACATAGCAGTATGCACTTGCATGAGATATAAAATTTACACAAAAAATCATACAATACAATACTTCAAGTCTGTTCCCTGTTCCCTGCGATGCACTGAGCTTGTCGAAGTGTTCCCTGTTTCCTATTCCCTATTATTTCCTGAAAACAATTAGCATCTGAGAAATATGGCAATTTTACACGGTATTTGGTTAAATAAAGGGCAAAATTATACTGATAATTGTTTATTTATTTGGGGAGAAACTTGGCGAAGTTCCCAGATTAATCTGGAATCTATTACCGCCGATGAAATCCCACTTAATCCTTTGGCAATGACTCCAACTGAGTTGAGGGAATGGTTAGCAGTCAATAATTTAGAAATTTCTAATTATATTCAAGATATTGCAACATCTCCATCTGCTGTTACTCCAATCAAAGGACGTAAAACAGCACATAAAACAGAAAAGACTTTACCAACATACTCACAAATTATTGCTTTACCAACTAATTTTATAGAAACAGAATCTGCTATTTCTCCCATAAATTCTGCTAGTTTAGAGATTGAGAAAAATTCACAAAAATACTTACAACCTTGGAAAATTGAAGGTTTTTGTCTCCCACCCAGTGCTGCCATTAAATTTCTCTCAAATTTACCCTTGAGTTCAACAGATAATAAAGATGCTTTTTTAGGTGGAGATTTGCGTTTTTGGTTACAAATGGCGCGATGGAGTTTAGATTTAATTGCCCGTTGTAAGTTTTTACCGAATATTATAGAAAATCCAGATAATTCTCTAGTTGGTAAATGGCAGGTACTTTTAGATAGTGCTATAGATGCTACTCGTTTAGAAAAATTTGCGGCGAAAATGCCGTTAGTTTGTCGTACTTATCAACCAGATAGAGAAGATTTTAGCAGTAAATTAATAGTTGATTTACCTGGAGAACCGCAAGGATTAATTTTGGCATTTCTCAACAATATCATAGATGCCCAAATTCGAGAAATGGTTGGTTCTCAATCTCCCATTGATAATAGATTAATGATGTCCTTACCATCTGCGGTACAGCAGTGGTTACAGTCCTTAACGAGTGCATCAAATCAAGGATTAAATCAAATTAATGCTGATGCAATGGGAGTAGAAAGATTAGAATCAGCCCTGAAAGCATGGACTTTACCTTTACAATATCAATTAACAGGAAAAGCTGCATTTAGGACTTGTTTTCAACTCCATCCCCCAGCAGCAGAAACAACAGATTGGAAGTTAGCTTATTTTCTCCAAGCAGCGGATGATTCAGAATTTTTAATAGATGCTAATACTATTTGGAGTCATCCAGTAAAAACATTAGTTTATCAACATCGTCAAATTGAACAACCACAGGAAACATTTTTGCGGGGTTTGGGTTTAGCTTCTCGATTATATCCCGTGATTGCGCCTAGTTTAGAAACAGAATCTCCTGAATTTTGTCACCTCACTCCTATGCAAGCTTATGAATTTATTAAAACTGTAACTTGGAGATTAGAAGATAGCGGCTTAGGGGTAATTTTACCACCAAGTTTAGCAAATCGTGAAGGTTGGGCTAATCGTTTAGGTTTGAAAATTAATGCCGAACCTCCCAAGCAAAAATCAGGACGTTTGGGGTTACAAAGTTTGTTAAACTTTCAATGGCAATTAGCAATTGGTGGACAGACAATTTCTAAAGCTGAGTTTGATAAACTGGTAGCTTTAAATAGTCCTTTAGTAGAAATTAACGGTGAATGGGTAGAACTAAGAAACCAAGATATTAAAACTGCCCAAAACTTTTTTACATCTCGTAAAGAACAGTTATCTTTATCTTTAGAAGATGCTTTAAGAATTAGTACCGGTGATACTCAAGTGATTGAAAAATTACCTGTTGTGAGTTTTGATGCTTCCGGCGCATTGCAAGAATTAGTAGGGACTTTAACTAATAATCAAGATATTCAACCTTTACCAACACCTGACAATTTTCAAGGTAAATTAAGACCTTATCAAGAACGGGGTGCAGCTTGGTTAGCATTTTTAGAAAGATGGGGTTTAGGTGCTTGTTTAGCGGATGATATGGGACTAGGAAAATCGGTACAATTTATTGTTTTTCTCCTGCATCTCAAAGAAAAAGACGCATTAGAAAACCCGACGCTTTTAGTATGTCCCACTTCGGTTTTAGGAAATTGGGCAAAAGAAGTTAAAAAATTTGCCCCTAAATTGAAAGTTTTAGAATATCATGGTGATAAACGCCCCAAAGGTAAAAGTTTTACTGCCACAGTAAATAAATACGATTTAGTAATTACTAGCTATTCATTGGTACAGCGAGATATTAATTTATTAAAAACCATGAATTGGCAAATAGTTGTTTTAGATGAAGCCCAAAATATCAAAAATGCTGATTCTAAACAATCTCAAGCTGTGCGAAAATTGGACACTACATTTAGACTTGCTTTAACCGGAACACCTGTAGAAAATAGATTGCAGGAATTATGGTCTATTTTAGATTTTCTCAACCCTGGATATTTGGGTAATAAACAATTTTTCCAAAGACGTTTTGCCATGCCTATTGAAAAGTATGGTGATACTGCTTCTTTAGGACAATTACGATCTTTGGTGCAGCCTTTCATTTTACGACGTTTGAAAACTGATAAATCAATTATTCAAGACCTGCCAGAAAAGCAAGAAATGACTGTATTTTGTGGTTTAACTGCTGAACAAGGGGAATTATATCAACAGTTGGTAGACGAATCTTTGATGGCAATTGAATCAGCAGCAGGTTTACAACGTCGGGGTATGATTTTAGGTTTGTTGGTGAAACTCAAACAAATTTGTAATCATCCAGCACAATTTTTAAAAGAGTCAAATTTAGCAAAACATCATTCTGCAAAATTACAACGTCTAGAAGAAATGTTAGAAGAAGTTGTGGCAGAAGAAAACCGGGCTTTAATTTTTACTCAGTTTGCCGAATGGGGTAAATTATTAAAACCCTATTTAGAAAAACGTTTAGGCAGGGAAATTTTCTTTTTATATGGTAGCACCAGTAAAAAACAACGAGAAGAAATGATTGATCGTTTTCAACATGATCCCCAAGGACCACCAATTATGATTTTGTCTTTAAAAGCTGGTGGTGTGGGTTTAAATTTAACCAGGGCAAATCATGTATTTCATTTTGATAGATGGTGGAATCCTGCGGTGGAAAATCAAGCTACAGACCGAGTTTTTAGAATTGGACAAACTAAGAATGTACAGGTTCATAAATTTGTGTGTACTGGAACTTTAGAAGAGAAAATTAATGAGATGATTGAAAGTAAGAAACAATTAGCAGAACAGGTGGTTGGTGCTGGTGAAGAATGGTTAACAGAACTTGATACAGATCAATTACGTGATTTATTATTATTGGACAGAAATGCGATAATTGATGAAGATGAGGAATAGGAGTTGTAGGGACAAACCCCCCGTGGCTGCCCGTACAGGAATCAGTTATGTACCTGAAAGATTGAAGGACAAAGAATAAAAAGAAACAGATGTAGATGTAGATGACATTAAACCCTGCCAAAATGCAATTAATATCAGGTTTCATTGACACATACTTGAGATTAAATAAAATAGAAAAAGAGAAATTTCAAACAGAACTAGGTACATTAATAACAGAGGAAAAGGAGGAAGTTATGCAAATTGTTACCAGTTGGATGGAAGAAGGAATTGAAAGAGGTATTGAAAGAGGTATTGAAAGAGAAAAAAATTTAATTTTCCGTCAAATTAATAGAAAATTTGGAGAAATTGATTTAGAGTTAGCAACAAAAATTAGAAGTTTAAACATAGAAATCCTGGAATCTCTGGGAGAGGCAATATTTGATTTAGATACAGTAGCAGATTTGCAACAGTGGTTAGATAATCTTTAATCTCAGGACTTACGCAAAACAGAACGCAAGTATGGGTAATTCATGAATTACCCCTACGTCAGAATCCGGCTTTTAGTCCAATCTTACGTAAGTCCTAAATCTAACATATACTCTGATCCCAACTTTTTAATTATGAGTCAAGAAAATTTACAAGCAAGCAGAGAATGGTGGTCACAAAGATGGCTAGATTTATTGGATTCCTATCGCTTTAAAAAGCGGTTAGAAAGGGCGAGAAATTATTCTCGACAAGGCAATGTTTTGAGTATTGAATTTAAAGGTGCGAAGGTTTTAGCACGGGTTCAAGGTAGTGAAGTAGAACCTTATAAAGTTTCTTTGTTCCTAGATGCTTTTAGTGATGAAGAATGGGGTTATGTGATTGAAACCATGTCCCAAAAGTCAATTTTTGCTGCTAAATTATTAGCGGGAGAAATGCCACAAAATATTGAAGATGTCTTTACAAGTAACGGACTTTCATTATTTCCTTTTACCTTGGGTGATGTTCATAGTAAATGTTCCTGTCCTGATAAAGCAGTACCTTGTAAACATATTGGGGCAGTGTATTATCAATTAGGCGATCGCTTTAGTGAAGATCCTTTTGTTTTATTTCAATTACGAGGACGCACCAGAGAAAAAATTATTAGTGATTTACGAAATTTACGCAGCAGTAAACTTTTAGATCAGTCTGAGGGAACGACTAGCAAACAGGAAAAAGCAGAAATTCAAAAACCAATTTCTGAACATCAATTGTCATTAAAATCAGATAATTTTTGGCAATATAATGAGCCATTAGAATCGTCTTTAGTGGTCATTTCTCCTAGTGTGGGTGAGACGGTGTTAGATGTTTTGGGTAAAATTCCCCTAGCTAAAGATGAGGAAAATTCAGTGAGTTCTTCTGCGGGTGATGTGACAATGAATTATTTACAATCCGTTTATAAAGATGTGAGTCAAAAGGCTTTTTTAGCAGCCATGAACAATTGACAATTGACAATTGATAATTGACAATTGATAATTGATAATTATTTCATTCAAGGTTAAAAACCTTCCATTTTAAGAGGAAATGCGATCATGCCAGATGGAGAAGTTGATACAACAGATGTTGATTTAGACTTCAATAAACCAGATGCACCTTTACCAAAAGAGATAAAAGAGATTAAAATTATGACTCGTGAAGTTATCCGTACCGATAAAGCACCCGCACCCGTTGGACCATATAACCAGGCTATTGTAGCTTCAGGGAAAATGCTGTTTGTCGCTGGCCAAATAGCTATTGATCCCCGTTTGGGTGATGTGGTTTATACTGATGATGTCACCAAACAAACGGAACAGGTGATGAGAAATATTGAAGCTATCCTCACAGAAGCTGGTGCTACTTTTAATGATGTCGTGAAAACAGGTGTATTTTTAGCTGATATGAAAGATTTTGCTGCTGTAAATGCGGTTTATGCAAAGTATTTTTCTGAAGATACCGCCCCTGCGCGTGCTTGTGTGGAGGTTTCCCGTTTACCTAAAGATGTGTTGGTAGAAATTGAATGTATTGCTGTGATTAGTTAACAGATTTTTCTCAAGTATACTATTAGCGGGCAAGATGCCCGCACCACAAGAGTTTTATTTTATAATTTGGTGGGTGTTGGCTACCCTACTTTTAGTTTTCTGGTTCGATACCTGCTGCACGTAGTTGTGCTGCTAGTCTTTCAACACGCTGTTTTTCTTGTTCAGCACGTTGTTTTTCTACTTCTATCTCCTGTCGTTTTTGTTCTACTAATTCGGAACTCCACAATAACAAATTTCCTTGTTCATCCCAAAATCTTAACCATTTAGTGGTGAGATTTTCTCTTGTACCTTCCCAAATACCGAGATAAAGTTTGATTTCTTCTATCCAGTAACGTTGGTTTTGATCAGGTGTTTCTATTTGGTATTGTTCACTATTTTTATCTAAGCGATAAACTTCTAAGTCTCCTCTATCTGGTTCAAAAATAATGTAGTTAGGAACTTTTAAAATTCTTTCATAAAAAAACCATTTTCCAGGCGGATAAGTTGGTTTACTAGAATATTCTGTTCCATCGGTATCAGAAATAAATTCCATGACAATAACCGGAATGTCTCCCTGTAGTTGGGGGGTATAACTACGAAAGATTTCTTGCTTAGTTGTGCGAATTTCGGGGATATAAGCCCAGTCAGGGGCTTTAACGACAATTTTGCCGTTTACTGTGGCACAGATGCCATAATTCGTAGTTATAAGGCAATTGGCAGCAAGTTTACCTGCTAGTTGGAGGCTTTCGGTTAGGGCTGCGGCTTGGGTGGGTTGGTAGATGTTATCCACAGGATCGTCGGGAAGAATGTAATCATCGGGTAATTTTTCCCAAGTGATTTGGTAGTCTTGGGTGGTGATGATCATGGTGGGTTTTCCTGTTTTCAGGTTTATCAATGATTATATAGTAGGAGTCAGGAGTCAGGAGTCAGGAGTCAGGAGTCAGGAGTCAGGAGTCAGGAGAAAGAATTAATTTTGATGGAATTACCAAGTAATTACAGTCAAAATAGGTATTTTTATTAACTCTTGGTCTGCCGTTACCAAACTCGCTGTATTTTGTATTGCTGTTGCTGTAATTACTGCATCAGGTAATTTTAAGCGATATTGCTGACGAATTTTAATAATATTATCAATTAATAACGTATCTTTTGCTGACAAACCAACAACTTCCACACGCTGAATAAACTCTTGAAAAAGCTGATAATCTAATTCACTTAAACCAGAAAATGCCAAAAATTCAATTTGACTAATCACGGAAATTCCTATCCAATCAGCGTTTTGTAATATTTGCAGCAGTTGAGTATTTCCCTGTAACACAGCCACAACCGCATTTGTATCTAACAGATAACTATCACCATTCATCTCTTAAAGACCTTTGCATTTCAACTGCATCTCCTCGCCAATTTAAACGCCCCATTAAATCAGAGAAATCATACTTTTTCGGTTTCTTATCAGTTGAAATAGCTAAACTTTTCACATTCTCACTATCAGAGTTTAAAGCATACTGTTTTTGTAGTAATTCTGTTAAATCTGAAGATAAATCCCCTTTAAGTAAGGACATTGCTACCTGTGCTTGTTCATCTGGTGGTAACTGTTTTACAACTGCAATCAGTTGTTCTAGGGTAATAGGAATAGATATCATTACATCTTGAAATATTGTTTACTTAATTAAATTGTAAAGCTATTTAAAACCATTTTGTTGCAAATCCTGTAAAAAATCCTTAAAAAGAAATCATCCTGTAAGTCCTCAAATCCTGTACTTCGGCTTACTTCGGCTTACTTCGACTGCGCCCTTCGACACCGCCCTTCGACACCGCCCTTCGACACCGCTCAGGACAGGCTCAGGACAGGCTCAGGACAGGCTCAGGACAGGCTCAGGACAGGCTCAGTACAAGTCGCTCAGTAACCAGACATTCTGATTCAGACAATTTCAATTTCCTCTGTCAGCAATAACAAGATAGGGGTTTGGCATTGCTAAACCCCTACATATTGTACCTACTGACTCGCTTTTTCTGTTAACTTAGTCAACACATCATTAGACCTTTCCACAAAAGACTTCATGCCCTCAGCGTCAAAGCCTTTTTGTGACATCAACGCTAAATCATAAACGTGCTGACAAATCATTTTTGTTAACTGCGCTGTGGGTGATTCTCCATCACCTTGAATAATACTTCCTTGGTTCAAGGTTAACAAGTTTTGAATCAAAGGATGGGCGGTATTTACTAACAAAATATGATCTTCAGGAAATTCTGCATTTTGCTGTTGCATCATGGCGTTCATATCTCGCAAACGACGCAAAATTTCTGGTAACAATACCATTGCTGGTGGTGTTCCTTGGGGATTATCTGATTTTAACGCCTCGGTACGAATATTAACTTTTGGTTTGTTGAGTGATTTTTCAAATAATTCTTTGATAATTTCACTCTTGGTTTTGTTGGTTGTGGGGTCTACAATTTCCCCTGATTTATCATCTAATAATGTGTTATCAATGTCAGAGTCTACCCGTGTAAATTTAACGTCCTGATATTCTCTTTCTAGGAAGTTAATAAAGTGGGTATCAATGAAGGAGTCCATAAATAGAACTTCTAAACCTTGGTTTTTGTGAAGTTCTACATAAGTCGCTTGACTCGCTTCATCGGTGCAGTAGAAAACTTTATTTTCGTGGCGTTCTTTGTTGCGTTCTAAATATTCTTTGAGGGTGGTATAAGGTAAGCTGGTGGTGTTTCCTGGGGTGACATCTTGCCAAACATCACTCTCAGAAGATTGTACTTCTACTGCGGGTGTTTCTGTTTTTTCTGCTTCTAATTTGGCAGTGGTGCGGAAAACGATGATGTCTTCAACTTGTTTCTTAAATTTCTCATCGTTGAGAACACCAAATTTAACGAATGTGCCTAAATCTTTCCAGGCGTTGATATATTTTTCTTTGTCGGTGCGATATAATTCTTTCAAGCTATCGCCGACTTTTTTAGCGATGTAATCACCGATTTTTTTAACTGTGCGATCGCCTTGTAATGCACTCCGGGAAACGTTCAAAGGAATATCTGTACTATCAATTACCCCCCGCATAGGTAGTAAAAATTGAGGAATAATTTCATCACAGTTATCACTTACAAAAACCTGATTACAGAATAACTTTGTTTGTCCTTTAGTGACATCCACATCAGGGCGCATTTTCGGGAAATACAAAATCCCGTTCACAATAAAAGGATAATCTGTATTTAGATGCACCCATAACAAAGGTTCTTCTTGGAAAGGATAAAGATAGCGGTAAAATTCCAAATAATCTTCTTTAGTTAAACTGCTAGAAGATTCGCGCCAAGGTGCTTTTTGTTTATTCAAAACTTCCCCATCTAATTTGATGGGAACTGGCATAAAATCACAATAGGTTTTAACTAAATTCTTAATTCTCGCAGGTTCTAAATATTCTTCCTCATCGGGCATTAATGTTAAAGTAATGGTAGTACCGCGAGAGGTGCGAGAAGATTCATCTAATGTAAATTCTGGTGAACCATCACAAGTCCAATGTACTGCTGTTGCACCTTCTTTATAGGATAGAGTGTCAATTTCGACTTTTTTCGCCACCATGAAGGAAGAATAAAAACCTAAACCAAAATGTCCGATAATTGGTTGATCGGCTTTTCCTTCATATTTGTGAATAAATTCTTCCGCACTGGAAAAAGCAACTTGGTTAATATATTTTTTGACTTCCTCTGTGGTCATTCCAATGCCATTATCAGAAATGGAGAGGGTTTTTTTATCTTTATCAATGGCAATGGTAATTTCTGGTTCACTGATATCTCCGTTGTATTCTCCTGCACGGGAAACCATTTTGATTTTTTGGATCGCGTCTACTGCGTTGGATACCAGTTCCCGTAAGAAAATTTGATGATCTGAATAGAGAGATTTTTTGATAATTGGGAAAATATTCTCAGTATGGATACTGATAGTGCCTTGTTCTAACATAGTTATCCGTGTGTTTGATTTACTTGCAGATAATTCTGAGGATCAATTTTCGTCTATATATGTCTTTTTTGAGGTAAGGAATACCTCTAAATAATGATTCGGATTACACTACCATGATAGGGGGATTGGTGACTAGGACTGGTGACTGGGAGGAGAATTGTAGGTAAATAATAGTAACAAAGTTAAGTAAGTGGGCGTTAAAAATTGTCGTTATGACAAGGGAACAGGGAATAGGTTTTTAGATATTTTACTTTTCGTTACATATTTCGGTTTTTTCTGTTCACTTACTTAGTGGATAATTTTAAGTAATCTTGAAGTGCTTATAATGCTTTGCAAAATTCAGAGAACAAGATACTTGACTCATAATTGAAAATCTGTTATAATTATATTCATCAAGAAAGACTATTTTAAAATTAAATGTAATGCAATAAACTATTATGCTATCAGTGGAAGAGTTAATTCAAGAAGCCTTATCTTTACCCAGTGCTACTAGAGTATTTTTAGTAGAAAAGCTAATTGAAAGTTTAGAATCGGATATTGATGGCAACATCCAAAAAATTTGGAATACAGAAGCTAAAAAACGCCGGGATGAAATTCGCAATCGTACAATTGAACCAATTTCAGGAGAGGTAGCTTTAGCGCAAATCAGAAAAATTTTAGAAAAATGAAATATACTTTTCATCCTGCGGCATTGACAGAATATTCAGAAGCCGTTAAATTTTATGCAGAAAATAATATTGAAATAGCACAAAATTTTATCAATGCTGTTGAAGATGCCATTTTTAAAATTATTGAATCCCCACAACGCTATCCAGTCACAGATCAAGATATTCATCGTTGCTTAGTTCGTAAATTTCCTTATGGTATCCTATACACCATAGAAGAAGAATATATTTTAATTGTTGCAATCATGCACTGTAGTCGAAAACCTAAATATTGGCAAGAACGATGAAAATAGATAGAGTCAAGTAAGTGGTTAAGAAGTCTGTTGTCATTCATATTGGATAGGTCTGCATAATTAGGAAAAAAATTTTGAAATTTCCTCCTGACTCCTGACTCCTATGCCCATGACTTACGTCACGCTGCGCGAACACGAAAAGACTTTCTCAGCAAACCCTAAGTAGATGGTGGGTTAAGCAAGAATTAACCCACCAGCAGCGTTTTTACACATCTGAAGATGCTTCTACTAACTTCACCGTCCTTTTCCCCACTGATACCTTAACTGATTGTTTTTTAGAGAATGTCAGACCATTTTCACCTTTATCTATAAAAATTGTATCTCCAGAAATAAAGGTATTTTCTAACAATTTGGTAGCGAGGGGGTTTTCGACTTCGCGCTGAATTGACCGTTTTAACGGACGTGCGCCATAAACAGGATCATAACCAGCTTCAACTAAATGGTCACAAGCTGCTTGGGATATTTCAAAGGAGATTTTTTGTTCTTTGAGTAGTTTTTCCACCCGTTTTAGTTGAATACGGATGATATGGCGCATTTCTGAACGACTGAGGGTATGGAATAGGATTAAGTCATCAACGCGGTTAAGAAATTCAGGGCGGAAGTGCGATCGCAAACCTTCCATCACTTTATTTCGCATCATATCATACTTTGAATCATCACCAGAAACATCAAGAATATGTTCGCTGCCGATGTTGCTAGTCATGACTATAACTGTGTTTCGGAAATCTACGCCCCTTCCTTGAGAGTCAGTAACTCTACCGTCATCTAACACTTGCAGCAGAATATTAAATACATCGGGATGGGCTTTTTCTACTTCATCTAGTAACACCACAGAATAGGGATGACGACGGATAGCTTCGGAAAGTTGACCACCTTCTTCATAACCGATGTATCCGGGAGGCGCACCCACTAACCGAGAAACTGAGTGTTTTTCCATGTACTCGGACATATCCAAACGCACCAAAGCATCATCAGAATCAAAGAGAAATTGAGCTAAGGCGCGGGCGAGTTCGGTTTTACCGACCCCAGTGGGTCCCATGAACAAAAATGAACCAATAGGACGAGATGGATCTTTCATTCCCGCACGAGCGCGACGAATAGCAGCGGAAACAGCAGCAACAGCTTCTTCTTGTCCAATAACTCTTTCGTGTAAATGGCTTTCTAATTTCAGTAATTTCTGGCGTTCTGACTCTAAAAGGCGGTTAACTGGTATACCTGTCCATTTGGCGACTATTTCCGCAATGTCAGCTTCGGTGACTTGTTCCCGTAGCAGGGTAGAACCTTGGCTTTGAATTTCTAATAACTGCGTTTCTTTAATTTCTCGTTCTCTTTGTACTCCTTCTAATTTGCCATATTTCAATTGAGCAGCTTTGTTTAAATCATAATCTCTTTCAGCTTGTTCAATTTGCACTCTAAGCGCGTCTTCTTCTTTCTTTAAGGTGCTAATAGCTTCTAATAATTGCTTTTCTCCTTGCCATTGTTCGTTAAATGTTTGCTGTTTAACGGTTAAAGTGGCAATTTCTTGCTCTATTCTGTCTAAACGTTCCTTAGTTTGTGGTGTAGCTAGTTCTTCACCTGATAAGGACAGTTTTTCCATTTCTAGCTGCATCAAGCGTCTATCAATAGTTTCCAGTTCCGCGGGTTTGGAGGTGATTTCCATTTTTAATTTCGCTGCGGCTTCGTCTACTAAGTCAATAGCTTTATCAGGTAAAAACCGATCTGCAATATAACGGGCTGATAATGTTGCTGCTGCCACTAAAGCAGAATCGGAAATTTTAACGTTATGATGTACTTCATAACGCTCTTTTAAACCCCGTAAAATTGAGATAGTGTTTTCTACGGTGGGTTGATCTACATATACCTGTTGAAAACGACGTTCTAAAGCTGCATCTTTTTCTATAAATTTACGATATTCGTCTAAAGTTGTTGCACCAATACAACGCAATTCACCACGGGCTAACATAGGTTTCAGTAAATTACCCGCATCCATTGATCCTTGTTGGTTAGAACCTGCACCGACAACGGTATGCAGTTCATCAATAAATAGGACTACTTGCCCGTTAGATTCAGTAACTTCCCGGAGGACGTTTTTTAAACGGTCTTCAAATTCACCACGGTATTTTGCCCCAGCGATTAAACTACCAATATCTAAAGATATCAATTGACGGTTTTTTAAAGACTCAGGAACATCACCATTAACCATTCTTTGGGCTAAAGCTTCGGCGATCGCCGTTTTACCAACTCCAGGTTCACCAATCAAAACCGGGTTATTTTTGCTACGTCTGGATAAAACTTGAATTACACGCCTAATTTCATCATCACGTCCAATAACCGGATCTAATTTTCCTGCCTTTGCTTGTTCTGTTAAATCCCTACCAAAACGTTTTAAAGCTGGTTCATTAAGATCCGCAGATTCTTTTTCTCCTGCTTTTGTAGAAACTCTTTGAGTCACGCGAACATTTTTAACAGCAGTTTCTAACTTAGCAATATCAACATTTAAACCTTTAAATATCCGTCTTCCAATGCGTTCATCTTCCGCAAAAGCTAATAAAACATGACCTTCCGAGATTTCCCCTTCCTTCATTCTCCCACGAATTTCTTCGGCTCGATCTAGCAGCAAATCTAAATTTCTTCCCAGATACAACTGATCACTTTTAGCTACTTTGGGCTGACGTTTAGTATAACCTTCTAATTGCTCCTGTAACCGAATCGGATCAATTTCCGCACGGGCTAAAATACCTGAAGTTACACTGCTAGATTCTTCTAAAAGGGCAAGAATTAAATGTTCTACTTCTAATTGTTGTTGTTGATAAGCGCGGACAATATCTTGAGATTTAATAACAGCATCCCAAGCTGTATCAGTAAATTTATTTGGATCTGTAGGCTGCATTTTTAAGATTTTAGATGTTTAGATTTTTAAGATTGACGATTTTAGGTTATAAATTGGTGATTGGCAAATAATCACAAGTTTATACAGACGATGGTGATGGTGGGACCAAGCCCACCCTACTCTAAGATAAGATACTTTAGACGAGAATTACTGACTAACCAACTGGGCTGGGGATTTTTCTGTTTCTGTTGTACCGTGAGTAGCCAGTTGAATCAATTCAACTTTATAACCATCGGGATCTTCGACAAAAGCGATCACTGTTGAACCGTGTTTCATAGGACCAGGTTCGCGGACTACCTTACCCCCACGGTTTCTAATTTCCTCACAGGTGGAGTAAATGTCATCTACTCCCAGGGCGATATGACCATAGGCGTTACCCAAATCATACTTTTCCACGCCCCAGTTATAGGTTAATTCTATCACAGTGTGGTCGCTTTCATCCCCATAACCTACAAAAGCCAGGGTAAATTCTCCACCTGGGTAATCTTTACGTCGCAATAATTTCATCCCCAGGATATCACAGTAAAATTGCAAGGATTTTTCTAGGTTGCCTACCCGCAACATTGTGTGTAGTAATCGCATATTCACCATTTTGATTAACTATTATATTTTATATCTCATCCTTATCAGAAATCTGACTTTTTCAAGAATTTGGGGATATTATTGTTACTTATAAGGTAAATTTTATCAGTGCTTGTGATATAATTTATTTTAATTTAGATGGAGGAAATCATCATGCTTTCATCACCTTTGATATTACATTTTCCCTCGTCAATGCCAATGACAGATGAACAATTTTTTGATTTCTGTCAGGAAAACCGTGATTTACGCATTGAGAGAAATAAATATGGAGAAATATCAATTATGCCACCAACAGGTTCAGAAACAGGGAATCGTAATTTTAATTTGTCTGGACAGTTATATGTCTGGTCTGAAAAAGATGGTACAGGAATTTGTTTTGATTCAAGTACAGGATTTAAACTTTCTACTGGTGCGGAACGTTCTCCTGATGCTGCTTGGATAAAATTAGAAAGATGGAATAAATTAACACCTGAACAACAGATAAAATTTGCTCCGATTTGTCCTGATGTGGTGATTGAGTTAATGTCCCCTTCTGATAATTTGCAACCTTTAAAAGATAAGATGTGGGAATATATGCAAGAACCAGGAATACAATTAGGATTATTAATTGATAGAAAAAATCGGCACGTTTATATTTATCTTCCTGGGGAAGATGTAGAATGTTTAGAAAATCCTGATGTGGTGAGTTGTGAACCTGTTTTACCAGGGTTTGTTTTAAAGATGGGGAAAATTTGGTAGGTATAGATTTTTGTGAGGTTGTGCTAAAATTAATTTCACTTCAGATAGAGTAACTTATTATGCTTTCATCACCTTTAATATTACATTTTCCCTCATCAATGCCCATGACAGACGATCAATTTTTTGATTTCTGTCAAGAAAACCGTGATTTACGCATTGAGAGAAATAAATATGGAGAAATATCAATTATGCCACCAACAGGTTCAGAAGGCGGAAATCGAGAAGGTAGAATCATCCAACAAGTAATGAACTGGACAGATGAAGATGGTGCAGGAATAGCATTTTCATCTAGTGCAGGTTTTAAACTTTCTACAGGTGCAGAACGTTCTCCTGATGCTGCTTGGATAAAATTAGAAAGATGGAATAAATTAACACCTGAACAACAGATAAAATTTGCTCCGATTTGTCCTGATTTTGTGATTGAATTAAGGTCAGCTTCAGATAATTTGCAACCTTTAAAAGATAAGATGTGGGAATATATGCAAGAACCAGGAATACAGTTAGGATTATTAATTGATAGAAAAAATCGGCACGTTTATATTTATCGTCCTGGGGAAGATGTAGAATGTTTAGAAAATCCTGATGTTGTGAGTTGTGAACCTGTTTTACCGGGGTTTGTTTTAAAGATGGGGAAAATTTGGTAGGTATAAATAGGAAGATGCACGTTATTAGTTTTAGAATATTGAGGGAATATATAGAAAATCATGCAGATTCTCAGGAAGCACTAAACAACTGGTATAAGATTGCTAGTAAAGCTAAATGGTCAAACTTAATTGAAGTACAACAGGTTTTTCCAAAAGCTGAAGCTGTTGGTAACTTCACAGTTTTCAATATTAAAGGGAATAAATACCGATTGATTGTTAGCATAGATTATGAAGGACAATTAATTTATATTAAATATATTCTCACTCACCCAGAATACGATAAGGATAATTGGAAAAATGACCCTTACTTTTAATCCAGAAAAATACAAAGAATTATTAAACGCATATCTCCCCAGAATTATTAAAAATGAGGCAGAAAATGAACAAGCTTTAGCTATTGTAGAAGATTTAATGCACCGAGAACGCAGTCCTGAAGAAAATGAACTTTATCAATTGTTAATAACGTTAATAGAAAAGTTTGAACAAGAATATTATCAACCTGTTCAACAAAATAATCCTCTATCTCTGTTGTTGTTTCTTTTGGAGGAGTCTGGGAAAACTAAAGCTGATTTACAAGATTTTTTAGGTTTAGAAGGTGTGGTTGATGATATTTTGAATGGTAAGCAGACAATAAGTTTAGAAGTAGCTGAAAAGCTGGGAGATTTTTTTCATGTAGAAGCAGGTTTATTTCATGATTAGCTGGTATCTTAATCTTGTAAATTCTCTAAATCAGCTAAATCTTGTAATCTCCCTGATGCTTGTTTATTTAATTTCAAATTTTCTAAATCAATAAAATTAACAAAAATATTATCAATTTTTATCTCTATTCTGGCCTGATAACAGGTTGTAAAGTCTATTCCATCTGGTGTAGTAATTAAATCAATGCGATTAGGAGGATAACCTAATTGAATAATTTGATCAGCGCATTGGAAATCTTCAGCAGTTAAACCCAAACTACCAAAACCAAATTCCACTAATGCCTTCATCAGGTTTTCAGCATTTTCCTGACTCATTTCGATCCAAATATCAATATCTTTGGTATAGCGAGGGTGTCCATGAATGGCTACTGCATAACCACCAATTACTAAATACTTTACTTGATTATCGTTTAATAATTGTATAAACTATTTGAAATCTTGGTTCAACATTGTACTGATATTGGTGATATTCCTGACGAATTTGTTCTAGTGCTTCTAAACGTTTTTGATATGATTGCTTCTGCCAATAATAAAAATCGCTTTTCTGTTGTTTTTGATTAATTTTAGTAACAACTTTTTCCATTATTCATTTCAATAAAGTGCTATCCATAAAATTATAACTCATGAGTAGCATCTTGCAAACCCCTGTATTTTATAAATCAATATTTCCGCTTTTCGCTTTTTCCACTTTCTCAACTTGCTTAGGTACTTCTATTGTGTAAATTTAGGTACAGTTTATCCTTCTATTATTTTAATCTCTTCTGGTGTTAATTCATAAAGTTGATAAACCATTTGATCAATTTCTGCTTCTAATTCGCTTGTATCTGCATTTGGATCTGATTTTTTAGCTGTGAGAATTTGATCAACTAATTGTGTCAGAATGTCTTGATCAAGATTAGAAATTTGAGGAATAGGGATTTGTTCAAAGTATTGAGGTTTTACTTCAAGATAACCTCCACTTCTGACAACACAAATATTTCTCAAAAAATACCAAATTAGCCGAGAATTAAGGATACCAAGTAAATATTTTTCCTTGACACTTATTGGTAAAAATACTGCTGGTGCATTGAGATAAGTACCTGATTCATCAAAACAAAATTTATTTGAGTTTTGCAGATTAGGAAATATAATTTTAGGTTGGGTAAACAAATCATAGTAAGCACAGTTTCTTAATTCCCACCAATATTGACCTTTGTCATATCTTTTTTTAGCTTTTTTCTGAAAATTTAATAGATGCTTAAAAATACTTGAGTATTGTTTTTTCATCCTTTCTAAAGCGTCATCTTCTGTTAGCTTACCAAAATTTAATTGTGTAGATTTACTGGCAAATATTATCATCCATTTATCAGCAGATGGAGTAACCCATTTTTTAATGTCTTTACCATCAAAAACAGGTTTTAATTCTGGATCATTAGACATTTTTTTATTAATGATAAAAGCCTCATTTAAACCAGTTAATATACCACGATAACATTTACCAAATATATCTATAATTCGATTATTTTTATTGAGTTTATTTAATAATTCTTGCTCACCATCATTTCTAAAATGCCATACCTCACCTAATAATGATTGATGAGAAATTCGACTAAAATGTTCGGGGTTAAAAAGATTTACCCTGTCATCATATAGAGTTTTATTAACTTTAATAAAATCAAAACTTTCATGAACATTATAAGATTTGGAAGCAAGAAAAATAATTGTATAAGTAGTAGCTTCATCAAATACAACTACGGAAGTAAAATCTAAATACTTGTCAATGGTAAAATTTTTGATCACAAAATCTCTTAGTATCTTACCAGCAGTTGTTTTATCATAAGTATTGTTAATAAAACAGAATTTACCTTGATTGGCTAAAATTGAATGTGAAACCTCATAAAAATAATAAAATATATCTCCAGCAGTAGCAAAGGTAGTAAATTTATTTTTTAGATAGATTTTTAAATATCCTAATTCTTCTGATCTAATATAAGGAGGATTACCAATTACTACATCAAAACCAATAAAATCACCATCATTATTTAATACTTCAGGAAACTCAAAACGCCATTCAAAAGCATAAGTGTAAATTTTGCCATTTTCTATTTCTTCAATCTCAACCCGTAACTTATCAATTTCATTATTTAACTGACTAATTCTTTGAACCCGCAGTTTTTTCTCATCTTCACTTTCTTCTAGTAATAAGGTTTGATTTTCCAGATTGTAAACTTCCCCCTCTAATTGTCTTAATTTAGTTTTATTATGATCACTTAATCCCAAAGTTGTTTTCAAATTACTTTTAATATCGTTAATCAATTTGTTCATTGCTCTTTTTTGTTCTCTATTTTCAGCGTTGCGGTAAGTTTGTACAGCATTTCTATAAATTTCAATACTGTAATTACTTTTATTTAAAGCAACTCGCAAATCAGCATCTAACGCAAAACGACTAATTAAAGAATTACCACATTTGATGTTAATATCAATATTCGGTAAAGTTTCCAGTTCAGTATAATTACTTGCGATTTTATAATAAGCATTTTTCAAAAGTTCAATCCATAACCGCAACCGACATATTTTGACAGAATTGGGGTTAATATCCACACCAAATAAACAGGTTTCAATAATTATTTGTTTTTCATGAAATAGAGTTTCTTGTACTCGCTGACTTTCCTTATTTTTGGGATTATATTCAAATAATAAACCATCTTCATCGGTAATAATTAATTCATCGTTAACAACTTCTATCTGATATTCCTTTAATCTTTTACCTTCCCTATCAAGTAAAATTTTTAGTTCGCTTTTGATTGCAATAATTTCATTCAAAGCTGAAACTAAAAAATGTCCTGAACCCACAGCAGGATCACATATTTTCAAACTGTTAATAATATCATTAGCTGCTTTTTTATCCTCTATTTTATCATATAAATCATCAATAGTTTCACAATTCCAACCTTTAATATCATTAAATTTCTGAACAACTGCTTTTCTAATGGTTTCTCGACACATATACATAGTAATAAAACCAGGAGTAAAGAAAGAACCATCTTTATAACCATTAATTTTCTCAAAGATTAAACCCAGTACAGCAGCATTAATTAATCTTTTATTTTCTTCCTGAATTTCTTCCCCAGTTTCACTACTAAAATCATAAGCATTGAGAAATTCAAAGAGATATTCTAAAGCATTAATTTCACCAGTGCGTTTTTTACCGTTATTATCTTTTAAGATAGTACCTGTAAAAATCGGTAATTTCTCATTTCCTAAATTGCTAATTACAATAGTATCTTGTTCAAGGTCTGTAAGTTCAAACAAAGAACTGTTTAAATAAGGAACATGAGCAAATATTGTTTGTAATTTCTGGCTTCTTTCCTGTGGTTTACGTGCTAAAACGCTAAAAAATAGACTATTGAGATCATCATAATTCTTAACTTTTTGTAAGTTCAAAAATCCCCAAGACGGATCATTTTTATGATATCTAATTAATTGAGCTTCTAATAATTTCAAAAATAGGATTCTATTAATCCAAGTAATTGCTAATTCTAAACCAAGATTGAAAAGTTGTTCTTGGTAAGTTTCTCCAAATTGCTCTGGTTTCTCTAACCGAGAAATTTTATCTAAACTATCGAGTTGAATAATGGCATTTTCTATTAATGAACCAACGTTTCTTTCAGGTTCTTTTTTCCGTTGAATCAGTTTTTTACTACCTTCTTTAGTTTCTACCAAACCGATAATATGTAATAATTCACTGTAAAATCCTTTATCAAGAGTATTACTATCATTAGTAAAAGGTAATTTTAATAAATGTTCTGGAGAAAATAGCTTAAACAGGGAAATTAACTTATGTTCATCTGGATGTTCACCAGGGTTTAAATATTGCTGATAGTCTCGAATATCTAAATGTGTAAAGGTGATTTTATCGACAATTTCATCAATGGTAGGTTTAGCAATTTCTTTATAAAAGAAGTCGGTTTTTTTATTGCTTAATCTTCCAGCTTCAAAATCTGTAAACTGCTGAATCAGGGTTTTATTTTCTATAAATGCTTTCTCAAATATATTAGCATCAAAAATGAACCATTCATAAATATTAGTCGCTATTAAATATTTAATTTCTAAATTTTTAGCTGTCAAACGTTCCCGCAGAAAATATAAAACTAATTCTTGCAAAGCTTTGGTGTTTAAATTATCAACTTTGAGCATTTCGCTTTTATTTGTTGGTTTTTTAAATTCTAAAATTACACCAACAGTAGTCTTAGCGTCTTTACCATTATGGATCACTAAATCATTTCTTCCTTTGGTGTTTATAAAATGATTGTTGCTGTAATATGTGTTTTTTAAAAAGTCACCAATTAGATTTTTGTGAAATTCTTCTGATTCGGATTCGTTGATTTTATCAATTAAATTTTGTAGGTTCTTTTTGAAGTTCTCAATGTCATTTCTGTTGGGTTTAACTTTGAGAAAGGCTTTATTTAATGATTCTCTTGGTTGGATTTTATGAAAATTTATATTGTTCATTTTATGTAACGGTTTAACTATCAATTATTACTTGTTTTGTGATACTATACCATAAATAATTACAAATAGTATGTAACAAAAAATAAATTTATATAAACTTATTTTCCCTTATGTTTTCTAGCTCCTTATTTGTCGTAAGGACAATTTTTAACGCCTAACTACTTATAGCGATTTATAGCGATCGCCTTTCCAACTCTAGCCACATTGACTTCATCAGTGCGATACCTTCGGTAAGCTTCGCTAACGCTTTTCTCATTCATAAATATTCAATCCTTCCAAACATCTCTTCAGGTGATAGCAACTCCCAAATTAATACTAAACCCTGAATAATTTGCCCAATAGATTTAGTCTGTTGAGAACAATAAACAATTCCCAAATGATTGGTATTGACTTGATGTAATCTCAAAAAATCAGTATCCTGAGTAAATATAACTCTTCCTTGAGATACCGAAAATTCTAATTGCACCTCATCAGATACAGAAATAAGTCCTTGTTCTGGAGTCGTGGTTACATCAATTCCCCGTTTGCGAAGTCCAGCAGCAATGGCATTACTGACATTTTCATCTAAATGAAATTTAATTTCTCTAATCATGACCTTTTTGAAGTTTCTGCTGAACTAAAGAAGGCGTTTGAGCTTTCATCTCCCTAGCAAATACTTCGTCATCTTCTATATCTTTTCTAATCTCTTCCAGATGGTCATAATAATAAGCCAATGCTGCATGAACATCAGCTAAAGTAATACTAGGATAATGATAGACAATTTCATCTGGTGACATTCCCATGCGTTCATACCAAATGACGATATTTTGTACTTTAATTCGATGTCCGGCAATGCGAGGTTTGCCACCACATATACCCGGCGTTATTTCAATATGATTAGTAATTACTGCTGTCATAAATTATCTGGTTATTTTTTAATATATTATATCTAAAAATAGCCATATAGCAGATATAGCGATCGCCCTTTCCACTCGATCCATTTTTCTATCAAAATAGCGATCGCTTCATCTTCCTAACGCAACTCACTTACCATATTCAATCTTTTTTGTCAATCCCCCTGATTCCTAACCTGCTAATAACAGCATCAAAATAGTTGAATCTCATGTCAGGAATTTTTGATAAATCCCTGGCTTTTTTGCAGGTTCTTATTTTTGTGTGTTCTGAAACTCTTACCAGTAAGGGCTTTTAATCTGCTGCTTAAAACCCTGGTTTACAAATAGGCACAATAAGGCAAATTACAAATTCTCTTAAATCATACCAGAAGGCTGAAAATATTGCAATACCGTTGATAAATAAAAATAATTCTCAATTAAATATTAAGAAAATATAAAGGAAGAATTTTGAATAGTTATGTATTTTCAATCATTAAACTGTTAAAAAATAAGATTATATTATTGATTCCCGAAATAGAGAGTTAGCATCATTAACACTTGTGTAATTTGACAACAATCTGCAATCTTGTTATTGTAAAAGTTTTATAGTAATTGAAATCAAGGTTTTTAACAGTCCTTCTTTAATTTCAGAATTAGAAAAAACTCTAGGACAATACAATATTTATGTTAGTTTAATAAAAAGGATTAATCCAGAACATAAATTATATTTAGCAATTCCTGAAGCTGCTTATCAAGACTTTTTTCTCAAACCAGCTATTCAAGATATTTTAAGTGATCAACAGCAGATTAATTACATTATTTTTGATCCAATTCTGGAGGTAATTGTACAATGGATAAGTTAGAAAAATACAGAAAAATTATAATTAGTGTTGTCGGAAATCACGCTAAGTATAAACCTAGTCATGGTCAAATTGAGGCTTTGTGTATTTGTGATCAAGAATCTGATAATTATTTGTTAATGGATACAGGTTGGGATAAAACAGGCAGGGTTCATGCAGTGGTGTTTCATTTGCGAATTATTGATGGTAAAATCTGCATTGAATGGGATGGTACAGAAAGGGGAATAACTGGGGAATTATGGGAGTTAGGAGTAGAAAAGGATGATATTATTTTAGGGTTTATTCGTCCTGAATATCGGCAGTTTACAGATTTTTCTGTGGCTTAAAACACAGCACTTACTAGGGTGCGTCAGATGTCAAAAATCTGTTTATCTGCAAATTTCACGGTTTATCTGCAAATGCCATACCGCAATTGGGACAATGAATATCAAAGCTACTCCAAACAAGTCATAGGCTATTCTATGGTAATTGCGTTTTTATGCTTACTAGCAACTAAGATTTGCTGTAACATTAACTTGACTATGGATATTGTCAGCGTTCAAGCATTGTTACTGAAAGTACTTATACTATTTTTTACATTCATATAATATACAACTGTCTGTCTTCTTGGGCAACTATACGGTTAAAGGCTTAAAAAAAATTAATCTTTCCTTTGAGTTGACTCAAACTCGGAAATCTTCTTTAATCTCACCCAATTTTCCGTTAAAAACGCATAAACTAACGATTGGTTTAGGACTAAACTGGAAAGTCTTAACTATCAAACATAAGGAGAAAGCAGGAATGACCAAATATCTAGACACCGCCATTGAAGCCATTGTAGCCCGCGAAATCCTCGACTCACGGGGTAGACCTACCCTAGAAGCAGAAGTACATTTAGCTGGTGGTGCAGTCGGACTAGCACAAGTTCCTAGCGGTGCTTCCACAGGCACATTTGAAGCACATGAACTGCGAGATGGCGATAAAAGCCGTTATGGTGGTAAAGGAGTCCTCACGGCGGTAAAAAATGCCAATGAGATATTAGCGCCCAAATTATTAGGGTTGGATGTTCTCAACCAAGAGTTGTTAGACCGGACTATGATTGCTACAGATGGTTCTCCTAACAAAGCTAATTTAGGCGCGAATGCGATTTTAGGAATTTCTTTAGCAGCAGCTAAAGCAGGTGCAGCAGCGTTAGATATTCCCCTTTATCGTTATTTGGGTGGACCTTTAGCAAACTTGCTGCCTGTACCTTTGATGAACGTGATCAACGGGGGAGCGCACGCTGCCAATAATGTAGACTTTCAAGAGTTTATGATTGTTCCTATCGGTGCGCCTTCTTTTAAAGAAGCTTTGCGTTGGGGTGCGGAAGTTTTTGCCACTCTCAGCAAAGTTTTGGATGATAAAGGTTTGCTAACTGGTGTGGGTGATGAAGGTGGTTTTGCACCTAACTTAGAATCTAACCAAGTGGCTTTAGAATTGCTGGTAGCAGCCATTGAAAAAGCTGGTTACAAACCTGGGGAACAGGTAGCTTTAGCTTTAGATGTGGCTGCTAGTGAATTTTACAAAGATGGGCAATATGTTTATGATGGTAAACCCCATAGCCCCGTTGAGTTTATTGATTATTTAGGGCAGTTGGTGGATCAATATCCTATTGTTTCCATTGAAGATGGTTTACATGAGGAAGATTGGCAAAACTGGCAATTACTAACTCAGAAAGTCGGTTCTAAGGTGCAGTTAGTTGGTGATGATTTGTTTGTAACCAACGCCACCCGCTTACAAAAAGGCATCGAACAAAAAGCCGGTAACTCGATTTTGATTAAGTTAAATCAAATCGGTTCTCTCACTGAAACTTTGGAAACCATTGATTTAGCTACACGCAACGGTTTCCGTTCAGTTATTAGCCATCGTTCCGGTGAAACCGAAGATACAACCATTGCAGATTTAGCAGTAGCAACTCGCGCTGGACAAATTAAAACCGGTTCTCTCTGTCGTAGTGAACGGGTGGCTAAATACAATCGCTTGCTAAGAATTGAAGATGAATTAGGCGATCGCGCTATCTATGCAGGTAAAGTTGGTTTAGGAACAAAGTAATTGATAATTGACAATTGATAATTGTCAATTGTCAATTGTTATGGATAAAACCCAACTTTGGGTAAACCCAAGGTTTCATCCCAACCCATCATAATGTTCATACATTGTATGGCTTGTCCTGCTTGACCTTTAATCAAGTTGTCAATGGCTGACATGACGATCACTCGCCGGGTTCGGGGGTCAACTTCTATACCTATATAACAGGAGTTACTTCCACAAGCCCATTTAGTTTGGGGATATGTGCCGCTATTACAGATTTTCACCCAGGGGGAATTACGGTAAAATGCGGTGTAAATTGTAATTAAATCATCACGCACTAAACCCGGATCTCGCAAGGTGGCGTAAACGGTGGCTAATATTCCCCTCACCATTGGGATTAAATGAGGTGTAAATTGTACTGTAACTTCGTGTCCGGCTAAATCACTGCAAATTTGCTCAATTTCTGGAGTGTGCCGGTGACGGGCGACGTTATACGCAGCTAGGGAGTTATCAGCTTCCGCTAACAAAAGATTGATTTTACCTTGTCTTCCTCCTCCAGATGTCCCAGATTTAGCATCAATGATCGCTGTTTCTGGTATAATTAAACCTTGTTTCAGCAGTGGGGCAAGGGCGAGTAAACTGGCTGTGGGATAGCAACCAGGACAACCGATGAGATTGGTTTCGGCAATGCGATCGCGGTACAATTCTGGTAAACCATAAACTGCTGTTTTGGCAATAGTGCGATCGCTTCTTTCTGTTCCATACCAAGTTGTATAAGTTTTTAACTCACTGAAACGATAGTCGGCACTCAAATCTAATACTTTACAGCCTTTTTCTATCAGTTTGGGTGCAATGTCACAGGCTAAACCGTTGGGTAAAGATAGAAATACTACTTCACATCTACTAGCAATCAGTTCTGGATCTACCGCTTCAATGTTGAGTTGAACTACACTCCCCAAATGGGGATAAAGATCCGCAAATGTTTTCCCTGCGCTGCTTTCGCCACCTAAATATACTACTTCTACTTCTGGATGATCCATCAGGAGTCTGACAAGTTGCACTCCGCCATAACCTGACGCGCCAACAATGCCAACTGGTACGCGTCTTAAATTACCCATGTTATGAAATCCTTATCCGCTTTTGGTTAATCTAATATTAGCTATCATCAATCAGGTTGTTAGCCAATTGGTGATAACTGAATTATTATTGAACTTTCGCTGCATTGTATAGCAAATATCGTATTTTGGAGAAGGCAGGAGGCAGGGGGCAGGAGGTAAAACACCCTTGCTGCTTGATAGCATAGCGTGGTGTAAGCAATTTTTTGTGTATTTTCTCGCTTTCTAGTTTAACTCAATTGTTGTGATCACTTAATCTAGAAAAATATTTACAACTGCACTTAGATAGAATTATTATTTTAACTGACAAGCTATTACCTGTATTTTTTTAGAGTGTACTTTTTATAGCAAATAAATGTACAAAACCTTTAACGAAAACCCAACGCATCCAAAACGTGCCTTACAAATATGGCAAATTTTGATCAGCAAAGCAGTGAACCGCCAAACTTTAACCTATAAAATGTTAGCTGAAATTCTTGGTTTTCAAGGTTCAGGGACTTTAGCTCCCATATTGGGACACATCATGTATTATTGTCAGCAAAATAAACTTCCACCCTTAACAGTTATAGTAGTTAATCAAACAACTGGACTGCCAGGAAATGGTTTGATTACTACAAATAATATTCATGCTGAACGTGAAGATGTTTTTAACTTTGACTGGTTCGCTATTTACCCGCCTTCTCCTAATGAATTGGAAACCGCTTATAAATCTGGGAATTGTCAAATATGACTACTTATAAACAAATCCAGGATTACATTAAAAATAAACATCAGGTAACAGTAAAAACCTGTTGGATTGCTCATGCAAAAGAACAGTTAGGACTTCCACTTAAACCATCTAAACGTAGTTCTGAAGGAAAACCAAGAGTTTATCAATGTCCTGAAAATAAATTGTCATTAATTAAAGAAGCTTTTGAATATTTCCATGATTTATAAATTTTAAATCAAAAAAATCAAAAAAATCAAAAAAATCAAAAAATATGAAGAATGAAATTGTCATTGTCCGCACAGGTATTCCTCCCCAACAACTAGATAAATATGTTGATGATGAAACAAAACTGCATGAAGCACCGGAAGGTTTACGCACATTAGCAATTTTAGGAAAAACATTTTACTGGACATTGAACTTAGAGCGAGTTCAATCTTGTGCTGAGGTACATATCTATAACTGGGAAGGAAATCAACGGATTGTTGCCCCGATTTTACCAGAACAATGTTACTCTATTGATATGTTTGGAAAATCTAGAACCATCATTGCTTTTGATACTAAAGCTGTTCGTTTTGAAAATGTTGATCCTCCTCAGAAATTTGGGCGAAGTTCCGCATTTTATGAATAGCGATAGATAAAAAAGCAGAAGCATCTAACACAGATTTATTCACTTAAATACTCCTGTCTGCGTTCCTGAATAAGTTCATCTACCAAACTTCTATCAGGTGATTTATCTTTTAATAAACCTCTTAATTTTTTAACTTGTTGTTTGAGACTGACTAATTGCAGTGTTCCATTATCTTCAAGAGTTAAAATATACCCATCAACATCCATCGGTTTTCCACCCAAAACATAATTCTACAGGAGAACTCAAATCATGCAACTAGAAGACTACTTTAACTTTCTTAGTCCAGAGGATATTCGTTTAAAAGGCTCTCGCATTGGTATAGAAACCATTTTATATGAATATATTTATCGTGCCAGGACACTGGAAGAAATTAGCCAAATGTTTCCGAGTCTGACCATAGAACAAGTCTATGCGACTATTTTGTATTATCATCACGAAAAAGAAAAAGTTAGTCAGTATATAGCCGACTGGCTAGAGTGGAGTCATAAAATGCGAGAGGAACAGCGTAAAAACCCCCATCCTGTAGTACAAAAATTAATGGAAATTAAAGCAGTATAAAAAGCCCAAGCATTACATGACAATACAATATCTCAACTCCTGACTCCTGACTCCTGACTCCTGATCGCTCTAGTTTCGATAAACAGGCTACAATCTAAAATAAGAAATTGTTAAAAAAATTTACGTTGGTAGCTAGAATTTCCTGTGTCACAGTCCAATAATAACCAAACCTTTAAATTTGATTCTATTGATGCCGCTTTAGCTGACCTTAAAGCCGGTCGTTCTATTGTGGTGGTAGATGACGAAAACCGCGAAAATGAAGGTGATCTGATATGTGCTGCCCAGTTTGCCACCCCGGATATGATTAATTTTATGGCGGTGGAAGCTAGGGGTTTGATTTGTTTAGCGATGACAGGCGATCGCCTGGATGAACTTGACCTTCCCCTCATGGTCAGCAACATCACAGATACTAACCAAACCGCTTTTACCGTCAGCATTGATGCAGGTCCCCATTTAGGAGTCAGTACGGGGATCTCTGCTGAAGATCGAGCGCGTACCATTCAGATAACTCTCAACCCTGCTACAAAACCCGAAGATTTGCGCCGTCCTGGGCATATTTTCCCGATTCGGGCTAAAGCTGGGGGTGTGCTGAAGCGTGCAGGACACACAGAAGCGGCAGTTGATTTAGCGCGACTAGCAGGATTATACCCTGCTGGGGTGATTTGTGAAATTCAAAATCCTGATGGTTCAATGGCAAGATTACAACAGCTAGTTGAATATGCCAAAGTCCATAAACTAAAAATTATCAGTATTGCGGATTTAATTAGTTATCGTCTGCAAAATGATCGCCTGATTTATCGAGAAATTGTCACTAAATTACCTACCCAGTTTGGACAATTTGATATTTACGGCTACCGTCACACTTTGGATAATACAGATCATGTGGCAATTGTCAAGGGTGATCCGGCAAATTTCGGTGATGAACCTGTAATGGTGCGGATGCACTCAGAATGTTTGACCGGTGATGCTTTGGGGTCTTTGCGTTGTGATTGCCGAATGCAGTTAAAAGCCGCATTAAAAATGATTGAAAATGCCGGTCAAGGTGTCGTAGTTTACCTACGTCAAGAAGGCCGGGGTATAGGTTTGATCAACAAGCTTAAAGCCTATTCTTTGCAGGATATGGGACTGGATACGGTAGAAGCAAACGAGCGTTTAGGTTTTCCTGCGGATTTGCGAGATTATGGCATGGGGGCGCAAATTCTCATGGATTTGGGTGTTAAAAAAATTCGCCTCATTACTAATAATCCCCGTAAAATTGCGGGTGTGAAAGGCTATGGTTTGGAAGTTGTAGATCGTGTACCTTTGCTGATAGAATCTAATGATTTCAATTCCCGTTATCTAGCTACAAAAGCTAAGAAACTGGGACATATGTTGTTACAAACTTATCTGGTGACAGTAGCATTAGACTGGGAAGATGAACCGGAATCTGTCACCAAACGTTATGAACGTTTAGAGAAAATCAGACATTTAGCAAAAGATAATCATTTATTGTTACAGGAAGAAGCGCGACCTTTAGGAATTGCTTTATTTGATCAACCATCATTAACTGTGCATTTGGGATTTGATCAGCCAAATGTTGCTGATGCTAATTGGTATCAACAAAAAGGACATCCTTACTTGCAAGCGATAGGGCAAATTTTGGATAATTTACTAGATTTACCCTATGTGCAGAAGTTAGAATTTCTGATTTCTGCTGGTAGTGATCCTTTGAGTAATTTACAAGTACAGTTAGATCGGCAGGTTTTTGGGAAAGAAATTAAACCTTCGTCGTTAGGCGATCGCTTGGAGACACAACAGATTTATAGTTTTAGTAAGTAATTCGTTGTATATTGTTGTATCTTCAAAATAGCTCTGGTTTTATCCCCGGAGCTATTTATTTTTATTGATTTATTCTGTATGCTTGAGTCATAAAGCTGATAATTAACTATAAATATAAAATCATGCTTATAGAATTTAGTGTAGAAAATTATCGTTCTTTTCAAGAAAAGCAAACATTGAGTATGGTAGCTGCTGAAGATGATGAAACCATGCTCAATAGTAACACTTTTCCCATGCCGAATACAGATGATTTACGCCTGGTTACAAGTGCGGCAATTTATGGACCAAATGCGTCAGGAAAAAGTAATTTAATTAAAGCTATTGTTACACTTAAACAAATTATTGTTAACTCGGCTACTAGAATCAACCCAGGTGATAAATTACCGCTTGAACCATTTAGATTAAATAGTGAATCATCAAACCAACCTACAATATTTGAGGCAATTTTTATTCATAAAGATACTCGTTATGAATATGGAATTTCTGCAACTCAAGATCAAATTCATGAAGAATGGTTAATTGCATATCCCAATGAACAACAGCAAAACTGGTTTTATCGTAAAAAACATATAATTGAAAACACCGAATCACAAGAATCACAAGATTATAAAAACTATGAATGGTCATTTAGTGAAGAACTCAAGGGAGAAAATGGAAAGATTAAAACATTTACACGCTACAATTCTTTGTTTTTGTCCCATGCAGCACAAAATGACCATCCTCAATTAAAAGAAATATATAAATATTTTCGAGATCAAATAAATATGCTGACTATTAACGTAAATTCAAAAGGATTTACATTTAAAAAATGTCAAGAAAATCAAATTTTCCGTGAAAAAGTTGTGAAAATATTGAGTGAAGCGGATATTGGTATTTATGATATTAGACCTGAGTTGATAAATGTGCCTGAAGAAGTCCTGCAAGTATTAAAAGGTTTAATCAACAAAGAAATTGATAATCCAGACATAGAAAGTATCATACATGAACCAAAAGCCATGAGAATAGTAACAGTTCACAAAATGAATGATTCAGAAGATAAAACTTATGAATTGAATATGGATGAAGAATCTGATGGAACACAACGTTTATTTGAGATGTCAGGACCTTGGTTAGATGTATTAGAAAAAGGAGAATTATTAATAGTAGATGAAATAGATAGAAGCTTGCACCCAGTTCTATCCAACGCATTAATCAAAATGTTTAATGATCCAGAAATTAATCACAACAACGCCCAATTAATATTTACAACCCATGATACAACACTATTGGATGAAGAAATATTCAGACCTGATCAAATCTGGTTTACAGAAAAAGATAACAGCATGACTAAATTATATTCATTACTAGATTTTCGACCCCGTGAAGATGAATCTTTACAAAAAGGTTATCTTTTAGGGCGATATGGTGCTATTCCTTTTATTAATGGGTTAAGTATTTAGAAATATAGAAAAATATGTCAAGAGGAAAATCTACCAATAATTTAAAACGACGTTCAGGAAATAACCAACCTAGAAAAAACTTTTTAATTGTAGTTGAAGGGGAGGAAACAGAGTATAATTATTTTAATTCTCTCAAACGTGAACTTAGATTACCAACAATCAAAATTGAAATTGTCTCCGCTAACGGCGGTGATCCCCTTGTAATTGTTAATGAAGCTATAAAATTAAATAATCACATTAAATTTGAGAAAGTTGATCAAGTATTTTGTGTATTTGATGACGATAATAAACCTGAAAAATATAAACAAGCTCTTAACCGTGCGAAAGAATATAATTGTACTCCTATCACATCAATACCTTGTTTTGAATTTTGGTTTTTCCTTCATTATTACTACACTCCCAGTCCCTTTGGTAGTTACAATGAATTACGTCCCCAACTAGAAGCAGAAATGAGAAAAGCTGGTATTCTCAAGCAGGGAGAAAAATATGATAAAACTGATAAATTGCTCTATTCAAAATTGCAACCCAACCAAGAAATGGCAATAAATAACGCCATGAAACTAGAAAATAAACACCCTAATGAAGATGGATGTACCAACCCATCCACAAAAGTACATCATTTAGTACAAGAACTAAAAAACCAAAAAGACTTTAAATAAATTACGAATTATTAAAACTCCTCAACTCTCTAAAAGAATGCAACTTATTAAAAAACTTCTCAAAATCAAAACTTAAAGGATCAACCTTACCATTAGCAATATCAACATCACGATGAGTAGTAATTCTCTCATCAGGAACTTGACTTTGGGCAATTAACCAAGCTAAAGAATTATATTGATCTTCAGTATAACCGCTATGTCCTTGAATATTTCTTTTTCCCCAAGCATCAGGAGGGGTTTCTAAAGAAACATGATAAGCGAAATTATTTACAGATGGAGATAAATTAGGATTAGTTTGTACAGTTTCCTCCACACCATTAGCAGCTTTAAAAACCGAATTACCAGCACCAAAAGCCCTTTTATCAGGTGCTACTAAATAAATAACAGTACCATCCAGAGTAATTAAAGCATGATAACTAGCTTGGACATTTTCATCAACATTATTATTTTGAAAAAAATTCACTGCACTAGAAGCAGAATTAGTCGTTTCATGTAAAACAATCAGCGGTTGATTATTTACAGGTACACCATTAACATCATGAGTAAATCTTTCACCATAATTACTAGGATGTACTTTAGCAGCAGCTAAATTAGGTTTATATTCAGCAAAAGCAGCAGTAGTTATGTATTGAGTAATAACTTGATTTTTTGGGTTTCTCTCAACAAAAGACTTAGACAAAATTGGTAACTTAGGTAAAGTAATTGGCGGTTTTTCTGCTGTTTTTTCTGATTGATATAAAGCTTGTGGATATTGATTCCAAATAATAGGATTTGGATTTGATATTCCTGTATTATTTGGCTGTTTTCTTGCACCACCAATAAACATGGCTAAAATCAAAGTTGCCAGCATCAGAAAAATTAGTATTACCCTAGTCGCCCAGTGTCTAAATCTCATAAATTATAAATGTTTGATAAACTAATTTAATAAAATAAACTTAACTTTCACTTAATCAGCCAATAATCTGGAATCCAAAATTTATGAATATTCATCAAAATTGCCCCTGGAAGAAAATTCTCAATATCATCTTCAAAAGCAGCTGTAGGAAAAGTTAACCCAACGGTTTCATTATTGCATATTACCCGCTCAAGTATTTGCTCAAAATTCCATTCTAATTCCTTAATATTAATACATGGTATGCCACACTCGTCCTCATAATTATATTCTTCATCTATCATAAATTGTCCATATTTGATATCATAGGTGATCCATTCCAGACGTTCAAATTCATTAACTGGAATAATAGCAGCCACATCTTCCTCCCCTTTTACCAAGACGATGCGCTGTTTCTCCAAGATCACATCATTGATGCTTGCCAATAATTTAACCCTAAATACATCTGTTTGTAAGCGGATAAAACCTGCTTCTTGATTTTTTAACATATTCTTTTCTGTAAACCCTGCCTAAAACATCAAAATCTTGGAAAATAGTAAATTAGGTTGCATCTTATCAGACTACACACAATTTTCTTTCATAAAATATGACACATTCATTTCTCCAACGCTTACATAGTCCAGAACTTCCTGTCATCGTCTTTGATGGTGCAATGGGAACTAACCTGCAAACCCAAAACCTCACTGCTGAGGACTTCGGCGGCGCACAGTATGAAGGTTGTAATGAATACTTGGTACATACTAAACCGGAAGCAGTTGCTAAAGTTCATCGTGACTTCCTCGCTGCGGGTGCAGATGTGATTGAAACTGATACCTTTGGTGGTACTTCTATTGTTTTAGCAGAATACGATCTAGCAGACCAAGCCTATTATCTCAGTAAGAAAGCCGCAGAACTAGCTAAAAGTGTGGCTGCGGAATTTTCTACCCCGGAAAAACCCCGCTTTGTTGCAGGTTCAATGGGTCCGACTACCAAACTTCCCACTTTGGGACATATTGATTTTGATACCATGAAAGCTGCTTTTGCCGAACAAGCAGAGGCTTTGCTTGATGGTGGTGTGGATTTATTCATCGTTGAAACTTGCCAAGATGTTCTGCAAATTAAAGCCGCATTAAACGGAGTTGAGGAAATTTTTACGAAAAAAGGCGAAAGAAAGCCATTAATGGTTTCCGTGACAATGGAAAGTATGGGGACAATGTTGGTAGGTACGGAAATTGCTGCCGTTTTAACTATTTTAGAACCATATTCCATTGATATTCTCGGTTTAAACTGCGCCACTGGTCCAGACTTGATGAAACCACACATCAAGTATTTATCAGAACATTCTCCTTTCGTAGTTTCCTGTATTCCCAATGCCGGTTTACCGGAAAATGTTGGTGGTCAAGCTCATTACAAACTCACACCAATAGAATTACGTATGGCGTTGATGCACTTTGTTGAAGATTTGGGTGTCCAAGTGATTGGGGGTTGCTGTGGGACACGACCAGCACACATTCAACAATTAGCGGAAATTGCCAAGGACTTAAAACCAAAGGTTAGACAACCAAGTTTAGAACCAGCAGCAGCTTCAATTTATACCACTCAAAACTATGATCAAGATAATTCTTTCTTGATCGTCGGTGAACGTCTTAACGCCAGTGGTTCTAAAAAATGCCGTGACTTACTGAACGCTGAAGACTGGGATGGTTTGGTGTCAATGGCCAGGAGTCAAGTTAAAGAAGGCGCACACATTTTAGATGTGAACGTTGACTATGTGGGACGGGATGGCGTGCGTGATATGCACGAGTTAGTTTCTCGCATTGTTAATAATGTTACTTTACCTTTAATGCTCGATTCCACCGAATGGGAAAAAATGGAAGCGGGGTTAAAAGTTGCCGGAGGTAAGTGTTTACTCAATTCTACCAACTATGAAGACGGCGAACCCCGATTTTTAAAGGTGTTGGAATTAGCGAAACAGTATGGTGCTGGTGTCGTCATTGGTACAATTGACGAAGATGGCATGGCACGAACCGCAGATAAAAAGTTTCAAATTGCCCAACGTGCTTACCGTCAAGCTGTAGAGTATGGTATTCCAGCGACAGAGATATTTTTTGATACTTTAGCTTTACCGATTTCTACAGGGATTGAAGAAGACCGGGAAAACGGAAAAGCCACTATAGAGTCAATTCGCCGCATTCGTCAAGAATTACCTGGGTGTCATGTAATTTTGGGTGTATCTAATATATCCTTTGGTTTAAATCCAGCAGCGCGTATGGTGTTGAACTCAATGTTTTTACACGAAGCGATGAATGCGGGAATGGATGCAGCAATTGTTAGCGCGAGTAAAATTTTACCCTTGGCGAAAATTGAACCCCAACATCAAGAAGTTTGTCGGCAATTAATATATGATGAACGCAAATTTGATGGTGATGTTTGCGTTTATGATCCTTTGGGAGAATTGACAACAATTTTTGCAGGAGTCAAAACCAAACGTAATACAGGCGTTGATGAAAGTCTACCAATTGAAGAACGTTTAAAACGTCATATTATTGATGGTGAAAGAATTGGTTTAGAAAAACAATTAGCTACAGCTTTAGAACAATATCCACCTTTGGAAATCATCAATACTTTTCTCTTAGATGGAATGAAAGTGGTAGGGGAATTGTTCGGTTCTGGACAAATGCAGCTACCTTTTGTATTACAATCAGCAGAAACCATGAAAGCGGCGGTGGCTTATTTAGAACCCTTCATGGAAAAATCGGAAGCTGGTAATAATGCTAAGGGAACTTTTGTGATTGCCACTGTTAAAGGTGATGTCCATGATATTGGTAAAAACTTGGTTGATATCATCTTATCTAACAATGGTTATAAGGTGATTAATTTAGGGATTAAACAACCAGTTGAAAACATCATTCAGGCTTATCAAGAACATAAACCTGATTGTATTGCTATGAGTGGTTTGTTAGTCAAATCCACCGCTTTCATGAAGGAGAATTTGCAGGTTTTCAATGAAAAGGGAATTACTGTTCCTGTAATTTTAGGTGGTGCGGCGTTAACTCCTAAGTTCGTGAATGAAGATTGCCAAAATACTTACAAAGGTAAAGTTGTTTATGGCAAGGATGCTTTTTCTGATTTGACTTTTATGGATAAGTTAATGCCAGCAAAAGCTGCCGGAAATTGGGATGATTTAAAAGGGTTTTTGGATGAGGTAGGAACTGAAGAATCTACCCATGAAGTTAAAGAAAAAGTTGCAAAATCTGTAAAAGCACCTGCTGAACCAAGGGAGATAGATACAAGGCGTTCTGAAGCTGTAGAAATTAACATTGAACGTCCCACTCCTCCTTTTTGGGGAACGCAATTATTACAACCTGATGATATTTCTTTAGAGGAATTATTCTGGTATTTAGATTTGCAAGCTTTGGTGGCTGGACAATGGCAATTCCGTAAGCCGAAGGAACAATCTAAGGAGGAATATCAAGGGTTTTTAAGTGAGAAGGTTTACCCGATTTTAGAAAGTTGGAAAGCGCGAATTATTGAGGAGAAGTTGTTGCATCCTCAAGTGATTTATGGGTATTTTCCTTGTCAGTCTGAGGGAAATTCTCTACATATATATGATGTGGAAAATCAATCTCAACAAATTGCCAGTTTTGAGTTTCCCCGTCAACGTTCTGGGAGAAGATATTGCATTGCAGATTTCTTTGCACCGAAGGAGTCGGGAATAATTGATGTTTTCCCCATGCAAGCGGTGACTGTGGGGGAAGTTGCTACGGAGTTTGCACAAAAATTATTTGCTGATAATCAATACACTGATTATCTGTATTTTCATGGAATGGCGGTGCAGGTTGCGGAAGCTTTGGCAGAATGGACTCACGCGAGAATCCGCCGGGAGTTGGGTTTTGGTGATGCTGAACCGGATAATATTCGGGATATTTTGGCGCAGCGTTATCAAGGTTCTCGGTATAGTTTCGGTTATCCTGCTTGTCCGAATATTCAGGATCAGTATAAGCAGTTGGAGTTGTTGGGTACTGATAGGATGAAGATGTATATGGATGAAAGTGAACAGTTATATCCTGAACAGTCTACGACGGCGATTATTGCTTATCATTCTGTAGCTAAGTATTTCACTGCTTAGTTTTTTATCCCCCTTCGTTTTGTGATGGAGGGGGAGTTTATATTTTTTATTCTCACGCAAAGACGCAAAGTAAGAAGGATAAGAATAACAATGTGGTAAGTTATTTATAACCCTATAAACGCCCTTATACTGGTTATGGGGTGGCGTAATTTGGTTCAAATATATGAAAAATTCTGTAATAATTGGTTAGGTAAAGCGAATACTTCGTCAATTGCATATTAAAAACTACAATAATTTCTGCAAAAGATTATAAATATCTCCCTTATCACCTTCTTTTCTTAAACCTACACCAACTACTAAAACTACGACCTGATCATTTTCTACGTGATAAACTATACGGTAACGTTGACCCACAGCCCTAACACTGCGATAATTAATCAACTGTCCCGTTAAAGGTTTTCCCTGTTTTTCAGGTTCTATTTTTAATTTATCAATCCGTGAACTCAAAGCTTTCTGGTGACGTTTATCTTTAATATTCCCTAACATCTCCAATGCTAAAGGTGTTAACTGAATTTCAAATTCAATCTGATCAGATTGTGGTTTATCAAAGTCCGAGTTTAAGTTTTGCATCATTCCAACTAATAGTTTCTCCCCTGTCGGCTTGAGCTATACTTTCTTGTAGTTGCTGGGTAAATTCTTTATCAGATAAAATTGCTAATGTTTCTAGCAAAGATTCATATTGCTCAAAACTAATGGCCGCCATTACTGGTTTACCATGTTTGGTGATGATTATTGGTTCTTGTTGTAAATCATCTGGTAAATCTAAAAGTTGCTCTTGTGCTTCTGTAATTGTTAGGTATTTTAACATATTTTGGTTGTCAATAATTCCTCTATGTCATTATATCACTAATTCAAGTTAATTTCAAAATATGATTTTTAGGTTATCCACAATCTTGATGTAATTAATTGGAATTAATATAATATTTTGCTTGTTTACTATTGTATCATGTTTCATAGTTCTTCCCCAATCAACAGTTCAAAAAATATTTAATCGCAATATTCATGAAAACAGATTCCATCTTTTATCGCATTTTTCAAACCTTACCTCAATCTTTTTTTGAATTGATTAATTTACCCCCTAGTGAAGCAAATGCTTATGATTTTGCTTCTGTAGAACTCAAACAAACAGCTTTTAGAATTGATGGTGTATTTGTACCTAAAGATAATAAACCAAAAAGAACGATTTATTTTGTAGAGGTGCAATTTCAAAGAGATGAGGATTTTTATTCTCGCTTTTTTTCGGAAATCTTTCTTTATTTACATCTCTATGCTTCCACTACACCCTGGCAAGCTGTGGTTTTATTTGCTAAACGTAGTATAGAACCCACAGAAATAGAACCCTATCGCTATTTATTGGAAAGTCCGTTGGTAACTCGGTTATATTTGGATGAATGGGTAGATGTACAAACATCCTTGGGATTAGGTATCATTAAGTTAGTGGTGGAAAAAGAAAAAGCAGTTCCAGCTTTAGCGAGAACTTTATTATCACAAGCAAAATCAGATTTACCTGATACCCGTCAACAAAGAAATTTGCTAGATTTAATTCAGACAATAGTTTCCTATAAATTACCCCTTCTTAGTCCCCAGGAGTTAGCAAGAATGTTTACTATGAGTGATTTAAAGAACACCAGATACTATCAAGAAGTCCGCTATGAAGAGGCGTTAAATCTGGTAATGCGTTTACTGGAAAGGCGCGTAGGTGGAATTAATCAAGATTTACAGGTAAAAATTAATAAGTTATCTGTGGAAGATTTGGAAAATCTAGGTTTAGCTTTGTTGGATTTTACTAGTGTTAATGATTTGGTTATTTGGTTAAATAATCAAAATATTGCAGAGGGTTAAATATTAATGGTGGGTTACGTTCCTAACCCACCTGACAACTTTTAATTTAATTGTTTCATCATCACAGATTTATTCAGTTTTACCAATAAATTTTCTCTGTTATCCGTGCCTGGAGTGGTTCAATATTCCATATTTTATAACTTGTCGTAATTTAATAACTTTTATTTAAACACTATTAAACACAATGATTTACACAAAATCACAAAAAAATGTAATTTAGTAAATTTTGCAAAATATTGGAAATAATTTTCATCTAGCTTATTGACTTTTATTCCTAAAAGTTTTAAATTGATTTACCGTATTAGTTGAAAGTTATTTGCAAAAATACTGAGAAAAGTTACTAATGAATAGCAATAAAGTGGGTGTGACTAAAAAGGGCTTATTAGCTGCTAGTGGGGCATTTGCAGCCCTCGCTGGTTTAGTTAGCACCTTGGGCGGAATGCAAGAAGTTGTAGCTAACCCGAATCTCAACCAACAAGCACCACGCTTACTTGCCCAAAGAAGTTCTCAAAGTTTAACAATAGTTTTTCCTACTCGAAAGGATGCACCTGATTTGCAAGAAAAGGCTAACAAGGTAGCCAAATTCTTGTCTAAAGAATTGGGAATGCCTGTAAAAGCGCAGTTAGCTGATGATACAGCCGCCGTGGAAGCTTTACGAGCAAACCGTGCTGATGTGGCTTTCTTGAGTAGTCGTCCAGCTTTGAAGGCTGAACAATTAGCAAATGCACGCTTGCACTTAGCGGAAGTTCGTGACAATTATTCCGGGAGATATACTTACAACTCCATATTTGTTGTTCCCAAAAATAGCCCTCTGCAAACCAGAAATACCGCTAAAGCAACTCTGGAACAGCTACGGGGTAAAAGAATGGCGTTTACTTCTCCTACTTCTGGTTCAGGTTTTATGTTCCCTGTGAGTGAGTTGGTGAAAAACGGTTTTGTACCTGATAAAGACCGTATGGAAGGGTTCTTTGGTCAAATTGCCTACGGCGGTAATTATAGTAAAGCTTTAGAAGCTGTAGTGCGTGGTCAAGCGGATGTGGCAGTAGTATCAGAATATGCCATGTACCCCCCTTATATTTCCAATGAAGACCGGTCTAAGTTACGTGTGCTGCATAAAATTTCTGGTGTTCCTGCTCACGGAGTTGTTTTTGATGATGATATTCGAGCAGATGTTCGGGAAAAAATCATTAAGGCCCTACTCAAGTTAAATAAACCAGAAAATAACGAAATGCTCAAGAGCTTGTATAATTCTACAGAGTTAGTGAGAGTCGATCATAATCGTCATCTCAAACCTGTCCGCGAAGCCTTGAAAACTTTGGGAATGGAACCATAATTACAGCAGAAGTCAGGAGTCAGGAGTAAAACTGGCCTTGTACATAAGGTTCAATTGAGATTCTGTAGCTCATTGATCTGCAATCTGCTGTAATTAGGGGTAAGCATTATGCTAAACCCCTATAAAAATTTCTCCTTATATCCAATTAGCTATTATCAATTACCAGCGTGAAACAGATCGAATGTCATAATTTAGAAACGGCTTATTCTACATCTTTAAATCGTCCTATCCTCAACAATATTAATCTTGAGATTGAACAAGGTGAATTTGTGGTTTTGTTGGGTTTGAATGGTGCAGGTAAGTCTACATTATTGCGATCGCTGGTAGGTTTAGTACCATTGGAAAAAGGAGAAATTCACATTAGTGGTTTACAAATTACTCCCCAAACATTGCCGAAAATTCGCCGGGAAATTGGGATGTTGTTTCAAGGTGGTGGTTTAATTCGGCAATTATCAGCTATTGAAAATGTTTTGTGTGGTCGTTTGGGTGTGAGAACAACTAGACAAACTTTATTTGGTTTTCCTCAACGCGATCGCCTTTTGGCAAGAGAATTATTAGGACAATTAGGTTTAAGGGAGCAAATGTATCAAAAAACGGGTCAACTGAGCGGTGGACAACAACAAAGAGTAGCGATCGCCCGTGCTTTAATTCAATCACCACAAATACTTTTAGCTGATGAACCTATCACCGGTTTAGATGTAGTTGCATCCCAACAAGTAATGCAAACTTTATCTCACCTCAACACAGATCAAGGCTTAACTATTATCACAGTATTACATGATTTAGGCATAGCCGCAGAATACGCCCACAGAGCTATAGTTTTAGATGCGGGTCGTGTAGTTTATGACGGAAAATGTGATAACTTGCAAGAAAAATTTTCTCATGTTATAAGCGTGTAAAAATCTAGATTCACCCCAATAACTTTATAATTAATGTTTAATTTTTGCTGATAACATTTTTGTTTTAATCCTGTAAATCCTTAAATCCTGTACTTCGACTTACTTCGACTGCGCCCTTCGACACCGCCCTTCGACACCGCCCTTCGACACCGCCCTTCGACACCGCCCTTCGACACCGCCCTTCGACTTCGCTCAGGACAGGCTCAGGACAGGCTCAGGACAGGCTCAGGACAGGCTCAGGACAGGCTCAGGACAAGTCGCTCAGTAACAAGACATCCTGATTCTGACAAATTGCCCAATTAGCAACTTACATTATTATTGATTTTATTTTTATATTCTCAAATCAAAATTACGAGTCATGAAAAAAATGAAAAAATCCTTTAATTCTAAATTTCTTCACCATTACTCTTGGCTAATTAATATAGTGATTGTATTAGTAATGGTAGTAGCTTATATTTGGGCTTTGCAAGGTTTAAAAGTAGACTCTGCACTATTAAAAGATAGCTGGCCTTATATTATAGATTTTATTAGTCGCTTATTTCCACCAGATTGGAAAGTGGTAGATATAGCAATTAAAGGATTAATTGAAACCGTGCAAATGTCCTTATGGGGAACTTCTCTTGGTGCTATTATTTCCCTACCAATAGCGATCGCCAGTGCTAATAATATCGCTCCCTTATGGTTACGTTGGTTAGCAAATTTACTGCAAAATGCCGTTCGTTCTGTTCCCTCAATTATTCTCGGTTTAATATTTGTAGCAGCTACCGGTTTAGGCGCTCCCGCAGGAACGTTAGCTTTATCCATCTACACTATTGGTTATCTTGCTAAATTTTATCAACAAGCTATTGAAGCTGTAGATGCTCGTTCTTTAGAATCTTTACAGGTAATTGGTGCATCAAGAATTCAAGTAGTTCAATATGGAATAATACCCCAAGTTTTACCCTTGGGATTAGGCTATACTTTGTGGATGTTTGAGTACAATATCCGTGCTGCTTCCGTACTCGGTGTAGTTGGTGCAGGAGGAATAGGTTTTCAGTTAAAAAGTTATATAGATGGTTTTGAATACAACAAAGCTACAACCATGATGTTAGTGTTATTAGTAGTAGTAACAGTAATTGATGTTATTAGTAGTAAATTACGGCGTTATTTAGATTCAATGTAAAAATTCAGGATGTCCAGGATTTGAGTACAGGATGTGATTTATCGGTTATTTGTTGGTGCTGAATGTTGTATTATTCTGAATAATCATCAACAAAAAAAACTCAACTTCCTAACAACCATGTTTAAGAAATAATGAACCACGAAGACACGAAGGAAGCGAAGGAAGAAGATTATAAGCTGGGTTTAAGATCCCCGACTTCTTTAAGAAGTCGGGGATCTGCCTGATACCGCTTTACTTGTAAATGTGCTAGGTTATTTAAAACACAGTGTCTAACTTTTTCAGACTTTTTCAGAAAAGTGATACTCCTGTGTTGTTTAATGACAAAGCTTACAACAATCTAAGACTTGCTAAGGGTGAAATACAGCAAAATTAGTCATGTATATATTTGTACTTGATAACACTATAGTTTTCCAATTTAACGAAGTAGAAAATTATCTGCGTTTATCTGCGTACCCTTCGGGAAGCAAGCTACAATTATTACTACTTGTACCTCACTTAAATAGAAATCGCTGTAATATAGATGTTATAATAAAAATCAACAAGGAAATAAAAACTACCCATGATTACTGGAATTAAACAAAAAGCAACCGTTGGTAAAAATGGCAAAATTGAATTACCTACAACTGAGTTACCAGAGGGAACAATTGTAGAAGTAATTGTATTGTCATCTCCTCTATCTGTAAAGAAAAAAATATTAACTGCTCGTGAGTTACTTGATTCGAGTTTGATAGGTTTATGGGAAAAAAGGGACGATATTCCAGATAGTCTTGTTTACGCTCGTCAGTTACGTGAACAGTCCCAAAGGAGAGATTATGATTCTCCTAGATAGTGATATTGTGATTGACTTTCTGCGTAAATATTCACCTGCAATTATTTGGTTAAGTTCTTTAGGAGATGAAGAAATTGCTTTACCTGGTTATGTAGCAATGGAATTGATGCAAGGATGTAAGAATTAGTTGGAATTGCAGGAAATTCGCAAATTTATTAATAATGTTGAAGTAATTTGGGCAACACCTGAAACTTGTGATCAAGCATTAGAAGTATTTGCAAATTATCATCTTAGTCATAATTTGGGATTAATTGATGCTTTAATTGGTCAAACATCAATCGCTTTCGGTTTATCATTACATACATTTAATGTTAAGCATTATGCTGTTATTCCAGGTTTAATCACAGTCCAACCTTATAAAAGATTATAGAATTATTAACTATTGTCTGAATCAGGATATCCAGGATTTGAGGATGTACAGGATGTAATTTATCAGTTATCTGTTGGTGCTGAATGTTGTAATATCTGAATCAGGATAAACAAAAAAATCCCCAAATTCCCACTAACAATCATTAAATAATATCCTGTAAATCCTTTAATCCTGGACATCCTGATTCAGACAAAAAAATCCCCAACTTCCGACAAACCAATTCTTGATTATTGATTAATCTGTAAGTTTCCTAGTTTAAGAAATGATGAACCACGAAGACACGAAGGAAGCAAAGGAAGAAGATTATAAATGGCGATCGCCCATTCTCCTAACTAATAAAATCATCCGATGATCTTCACCATTAGGATGAAGGAATAATAAGCCGGAGATTGGGAATATCGAGAAAGTCTTTGATGTTGTGAGTAAGTAGCGGTAAGTCATAGCGTAAAGCTGTTGCAGCAATCCAAGCATCTTGTGGAGATATTGGTCGTCCTGCACTTTGTCGCTTGGCACGAATATACGCCCATTCTCGACAAAGTGATTGATCAACTGGAATAATTAAGTAGTTAGATAGGTATTGTTCTAGTTGTGTGAAACGACTATCTCCCCATTTACGCAAAATTGCCCACTGAAACAGTTCAGCTACGGTCATGAATGACATTGCTAATTGTTGACCAGTTAAATAAGGTAAGTAAGGGTCGGCATAATCACTACCTTTGAAGATGAAAGAAGCGATATCAGTATCAATGAGGTAAAAGCTCATGGCGTTGCGTTAAATCACTTCTTGGCGTTGTTGTCGTAGGAAGATGAGAAAATCTTCGATGGAGTCTTCTTCAGGCCAAAAGTCAGCAGCAAGATGTTTGAGGTTATCTACGGTGATAGGGGTCTGTGTGGCAAGTAGTTCCTTGAGTGTGGTATCTTGCCAAAACTGATGACTGAGATTTTTAAGATCGTTTTCAGAGTTTGAGAATGAATTGCTTTGGGTAAAAATTTGCAACAGTTGTTGACGTTCTGTAGATGATAGCTGTTGGATAGCAGCGATCGCATTTTCGAGTCGTGAAGTCATAGTGCTGTTTTGTTTATATGATTCTATATTTATTTAAACTCAAGGGCGATCGCTCTCCCAACTTATGCCTGAATAGTGATCGCTCGCAACTACTCTAATGTTAGGAGATCGCCACCTCAATCGCTCAGACAACTTATGTATTTATTTTTTATCACTAGCACTAAATGGTGAAACAAGTATGTAAACGAAATTTAAAACCAGGTGAGAGAACCTGCATTCTTTGTTAAGATTCATCATTTTGTGTCATCTAGGGGAGAAAATTCGCACAAAATCAGAGTTTTCTACTAAAAAACTCTTATTACCGAAAATAATTGAAGTTACAAACGGCTATATTAGCCGTGACAAACTTCAGGAAAACACGCTTTAAAGGAGCTTATTTTACCAAATCATCCCCAAATTCAAAACAAAACCCTTTAAAACATCTTCCCCCGAAACCGTAGCAGGAGAATCTAAAACCTCAACCTCTTTTCCTTGTCTATAAATCTCAACTTGACGAGATTTACGATTAATTA
Organism: Sphaerospermopsis sp. FACHB-1194; assembly: GCF_014696235.1. Lineage (NCBI taxonomy): Bacteria > Bacillati > Cyanobacteriota > Cyanophyceae > Nostocales > Aphanizomenonaceae > Sphaerospermopsis > Sphaerospermopsis sp. FACHB-1194. The sequence continues at coordinate 58,254 of NZ_JACJPU010000010.1, forward strand.
ATATCCCCAAACGCACACCATTATCTATATACTCTCTCATCTTTTCTTGTGTAGTCTTCAAACTATCACTAGGAGAAAGTAACTCAATTACAAAATCAGGACAAATAGGAGGAAACTTTTGTTTTTCCTCATCAGTTAAAGCATTCCATCTTTCTAACTTGATCCAAGAAGCATCAGGAGAACGATCTGCACCATTTGGTAACTTAAAACAAGTAGAAGAATCAAAAGCTATCCCAGTACCATCAATATCAGTCCAATTCATTAATTGTTGAGTGATTCTACCATTACGATTTCCCGTTTCTCCTCCCGTTGGTGGCATAATTATTAACTCTCCATTTGCATTTCTTTCAAATCTCAATTCCCGGTTGTTTTGACATAGTTGAAAAAACTGCTCATCAGTCATTTCTATTACTGATTCTAAATTAACAGTTAAAGCATTCATGGTCATATCCTCATTGAAAAATAAGGCTGTAATTTTAACTATCTCATATCATATTATATACGATTAATTTAATTTTTTTTATATAGATTATTTAACAGAGAAAATAACGATGTACACAAAAACTCTCTTACCTCTGTGGTTCATTCCTATACCAACTACATAATCATTCAACAACCATATAGTTAAATAACCAACTATTTATGTAAATAGAAATTACAAACATCTGAGAAAACCTTGCTAAATTGTTAAGATTTATCAATAATGATTACGTTTTTTATATCATTTTGTTTCAGTTCAGGGAGAAAACCCCCACTGACACAGAGTTTTCTGGTACAAAACTCTTAATTGCCGAAGAAAATGGAAGAAATGAACTTCCAGTAGAGAACACGCCTCAAAGGAGCTTATCTGAATGTTCACCCAGGTCAAGTCCACAATTAGACATATTGCACCTGACGACCTACGCGGACGCAATCTGATTAAAGTCGTTTATGTTGTGCTTGAGTCTCAATATCAAAGTTCTTTATCTCAAGCAGTACGGGAAATTAACGCCAACCATCCCAGCGTGGCCATTGAAATTAGTGGTTACTTAATTGAGGAACTGCGCGACTCGGAAAACTATGAAGATTTTAAACGCGATATAGCTAGTGCTAATATATTCATCGCTTCCCTGATATTTATTGAAGACTTAGCGCAGAAACTCGTCGCAGCAGTCGAACCCCACCGGGATAACTTCGATGTAGCGGTTGTGTTCCCCTCCATGCCTGAAGTTATGCGCCTTAACAAAATGGGTAGCTTCTCCTTGGCACAGTTGGGACAATCTAAGAGCGTTATTGCCAACTTCATGAAGAAGCGTAAAGAGAAATCTGGCGCTGGTTTCCAAGATGGAATGTTAAAGCTCTTGCGTACCCTTCCCCAAGTGCTGAAATTCCTCCCCATTGAAAAAGCGCAAGATGCGCGTAACTTCATGCTGAGTTTTCAGTATTGGTTAGGTGGTTCAGCAGAAAACCTGGAAAACTTCCTGCTAATGCTGGCTGATAAATACGTCTTAAAAGGGGAAGATAAACAAAAACTAGCTGCTGCTGAATATCAAGCACCAGTAGTTTATCCCGACATGGGTATTTGGCATCCTTTAGCGCCAAATATGTTTGAAGATGTACGAGAATATCTAAACTGGTATTCTGTCCGCAGAGACATTTCTCGAAATATCAAAGATCCCCTCGCACCATGTGTAGGTTTGGTTTTACAACGAACTCACCTAGTTACTGGAGATGATGCACATTATGTAGCAATTGTCCAGGAATTAGAATCATTAGGTGCAAAAGTTCTCCCTGTGTTTGCTGGTGGTTTGGATTTCTCTAAACCTGTAGATGCTTATTTCTACGAACCTACAACCAGATTACCCTTAGTTGATGCGGTTGTTTCCTTAACCGGTTTTGCTTTAGTGGGTGGACCTGCAAGACAAGACCATCCCAAAGCTATTGAAGCATTAAAAAAATTAAACCGTCCTTACATGGTAGCCTTGCCTTTGGTGTTCCAAACCACCGAAGAATGGTTAGATAGCGATTTGGGGTTACATCCTATTCAAGTGGCTTTACAGATTGCTATACCTGAACTAGATGGAGCAATTGAGCCTATTATCCTATCCGGTAAAGATGGGGCAACAGGTAGAGCGATCGCCCTCCAAGACCGGGTAGAAATTGTTGCTCAACGTGCCTTAAAATGGGCTAGTCTGCGTCGCAAACCCAAATTAATCAAAAAAGTCGCCATCACCGTTTTCAGCTTCCCCCCCGATAAAGGAAACGTGGGAACTGCGGCATATTTAGACGTATTTGGTTCTATCCATGAAGTTCTCAAAGGACTGAGAAACAACGGTTACGATGTGCGGGACATCCCGGAAACCGCCCAAGAGTTGATGGAACAAGTCATCCACGACGCACAAGCACAGTACGCAAGTCCTGAACTCAACATTGCTTACAAAATGTCAGTCCCCGAATATGAAGCACTGACACCGTACTCCCAACGCTTAGAAGAAAACTGGGGTCCACCACCAGGAAACTTAAACAGTGATGGACAAAACTTGCTCGTATACGGTAAGCATTTTGGTAACGTCTTCATCGGTGTGCAACCCACCTTCGGCTATGAAGGCGACCCCATGCGCTTATTATTCTCCCGTTCCGCTAGTCCTCATCATGGCTTCGCCGCTTTCTATACTTATTTAGAAAGAATTTGGGGTGCTGATGCCGTTTTACATTTTGGTACACACGGCTCATTAGAGTTTATGCCTGGTAAACAGATGGGGATGTCTGGAGATTGTTACCCAGATCAATTAATTGGCACAATTCCCAACCTGTATTATTACGCAGCGAATAACCCCAGTGAAGCGACTATTGCTAAACGTCGCAGTTATGCAGAAACAATTTCTTACTTAACTCCACCTGCGGAAAATGCTGGTTTATACAAAGGTTTGAAAGAACTCAGTGAGTTAATTGGTTCTTACCAAACTTTGAAAGACAGCGGCCGGGGAGTTTCCATTGTGAATGCGATCGTTGACAAATGCCGCATTGTTAACTTAGATAAAGATATTGACCTGCCAGAAACCGACGCAAAAGATATGTCCTCTGAAGAACGGGATAATATCGTCGGGATTGTTTATCGCAAGTTGATGGAAATTGAATCTCGCTTATTACCTTGCGGTTTGCATATCATCGGTAAACCACCTTCTGCGGAAGAGGCGATCGCCACTTTAGTGAATATTGCGAGTCTAGATCGGCAAGAAGACGGTATACTTGGTTTACCCTCCATCATTGCTAACAGCTTAGGCCGCAACATTGAAGAAATCTACCGCAACAGCGACAAAGGCATTTTAGCCGATGTGCAATTATTACAAGACATTACAATGGCTACCCGTGCGGCTGTAGCGGCTTTAGTACAAGAACAAATTGATGCAGAAGGTCGAGTTTCCTTAGTATCCAAGTTGAACTTCTTTAACATGGGTAAAAAAGAACCTTGGGTAGAATCGCTGTATCAGTCAGGTTTTAATAACGTAGATACATCTGCATTAAAACCCTTGTTTGAGTATTTGGAATTTTGCTTAAAACAAGTATGTGCAGATAACGAACTTGGCGGTTTATTGCAAGGTTTAGAAGGTGAATATATTTTACCCGGACCCGGTGGCGACCCCATCCGTAATCCTGATGTATTGCCCACAGGTAAAAATATACACGCTTTAGATCCCCAATCTATTCCTACCACTGCGGCGGTACAATCGGCGAAAATTGTCGTTGATAGGTTGTTAGAACGCAATAAGACTGAAAATGGTGGAAACTGGCCGGAAACCATCGCCTGTGTCCTCTGGGGTACAGATAACATCAAAACCTATGGCGAATCCCTCGCCCAAATTATGTGGATGGTGGGAGTGCGTCCTGTTCCCGATTCTTTAGGACGGGTGAACAAGTTGGAATTGATACCCTTAGAAGAATTGGGTCGTCCTAGAATTGACGTAGTAATTAACTGTTCTGGTGTCTTCCGTGATCTGTTCATTAACCAGATGAACTTACTGGACCAAGGTGTAAAAATGGCTGCTGAAGCTGATGAACCCTTGGAAATGAACTTTGTGCGGAAACACGCACTGCAACAAGCAGAGGAAATGGGAATAAATCTGCGTCAAGCTGCAACCCGTGTTTTCTCTAATGCTTCTGGTTCTTATTCTTCTAATATCAACTTAGCGGTGGAGAATAGCACTTGGGATAGTGAAGCAGAGTTGCAAGAAATGTATTTGAAACGCAAATCTTTCTCTTTCAATTCTGATAACCCTGGGGTAATGGATGAGTCACGGCAGATTTTTGAAACTACTTTGAAAACTGCTGATGCAACTTTCCAAAATCTTGATTCTTCGGAAATCAGTTTAACTGATGTTTCCCATTATTTCGACTCTGACCCAACAAAATTAGTTGCAAGTCTGCGTACAGATGGTAAGAAACCTGCATCTTACATTGCAGATACAACTACCGCGAATGCACAGGTAAGAAGTTTATCGGAAACTGTGCGTTTGGATGCGCGGACGAAGTTGTTAAACCCCAAATGGTATGAGGGGATGTTGTCTCACGGTTATGAAGGTGTGCGGGAACTTTCTAAGCGGTTGGTAAATACTACTGGTTGGAGTGCTACTGCTGGTGCTGTAGATAACTGGGTTTATGAGGAGACAAATGAGACGTTTATTAAAGACGAGGAAATGCAGAAACGTCTGATGAATTTGAATCCTCATTCTTTCCGCAAGATTGTTTCTACTTTGTTGGAAGTCAATGGTCGCGGTTATTGGGAGACAAGTGAGGAGAATTTAGATCGGTTGAGGGAGTTGTATCAGGAGGTGGAAAATCGGATTGAAGGTATAGAATAATCATCATCTGATGTTGTAAAGACGTTGCCTTAATTTTGTAGAGACGTTACATGGAACGTCTCTACAAGTTATCATTAGGCATCCTTTATTTTTTGAACAAAAGTCCAATCAGAGATACTGGTACAACAACTATTCCCCATAAAATAAATATAAAAACTATACCCAGTCCACTACCAGCAGCGTAAGCATCACTGCTTGAGATCATATTTGTGTCTAGTCCACCAACTCCTGCAAAAAGGCAGTAACCACAGAATATAGTCCACAGAATAACAATGCCTCGAATCATAATTTTCTCCTTAAGCCGTTTCTAATTGCTTTTTGATTTGATTACTCAGTAATTTAGCATATAATATGCAATATGCAACAAGTCTAGGTAATGTAATCGCTTGTTTGGGGATGTGAGGAATGCGATCGCTGTTTTGGGGTTTGGAGGGGGTGCGATCGCGTTTAGGGATGTGCAGGAAGCGCGTTAGCGGTAGCTTACCGAAGGTATCGCTTTTTGGGGTTTGAGGATGTGCGATCGTTGTTTGGAGGATGTAGGGAGAGCGATCGCTTTTTGGGGGATGTGGAGGTGCGATCGTTGTTTTGGGAATTTGGGGAGTGCGATCGCGTAACTGTAGGTAGAAATTTTGTATAATTCACATAATGACATAAAATTCAAAGATAAATGATTCAAACATTTAAAAATAAGTCTTTAGAAAATCTGTTTAAAGAAAATTTTAATAAAGGAGTTCCCGCAAACCTAGAAAAGAAAATTAGAATTAGATTAGAAGTTATAGACTCAGCTTTAATTGTAGATGATATTAGATTACCAGGATATGATTTACATGAATTAAAAGGAGATAGAAAAGGAACTTGGTCAATTAAGGTATCAGGAAACTGGCGAATAACTTTTAAATTTGAAGATGGTGATGCTTATGATGTCAATTTAGAAGATTACCATTAATGTTGTGTTAAGATAGTAGTAAATAGTTGAAAACTGTTAAATAAATTTCACCAAGCTATTAAGGAGTATTAATTATGAATAATTGGCAAAATATTACTGAAGATAGATTAGCAAGACCAATACATCCAGGTGAAGTAATTGCAGATATTTTAGATGATTTAGAAGTTAATTATCACGATTTTGCCGAAGTTTTAGGAATATCTCATCAAACAATTCAGGAAATTATTAATGGTGAAAAATCCATTACTGTAGATATTGCCATTCGTTTGGGTAAAGCGTTAGGAAATGGACCGAGATTGTGGTTAAATCTTCAGCAAAAGGTGGATGTTTGGGATGCTTTGCAAAGTCATCAGGAAGAATATAATAAAGTTATGACTTTGGTGTAGAAGAAATATGGATTTTATCACTCTGTATCTACCTCCATCAATTCAAATAACTGATGATCAATTCTTTGAATTATGTCAAATCAATGAATTAATCAAAATTGAACGTAATGCAGATGTTAGTCTGATATTAAAACCTTTATTGGGTGGTATAACTAGCAATATTAATGCTGGTTTAACTGCTCAATTAGCAAATTGGAAAGATGACAAATCACAAGGTGTAGTTTTTGGTTCTGATGTCGGTTTCATTTTACCAAATGGTGCTATTTATTCTCCTAGTGCTGCTTGGATTAAATTAGAAAGATGGGATGCTTTAAGTGATGAGGAAAAACAAAAGTTTCCTCCTATTTGTCCTGATTTTGTAATTGAGTTACTTTCTCCTAGTGATAGTTTGAAGACTACACAGGAAAAGATGAGGGAATATATTGACAATGGTGTGCATTTAGGTATATTAATTAATCGTAAGTCTCGTCAGGTGGAAATTTATAAACGTGGTAAAAAGGTTGAAGTTTTGGATTCTCCTGCTACAGTTTCGGGGGAAGATGTTTTAAAGGGTTTTGTTTTGAATTTGTGGATGATTTGGTAGTTTATTAATATAGACAATAATTCAACCTACATATTATGAATATGAATAGAAAAGATAGTAAAAACATTCATGAAATTCTATTGGAAGCTATACAAAAATCAGAAGTAGTAGACAATTTAAAAGATTTCGCTGAAATAGGGATAGACGAACTATTAGACGATGGTATCCTCAAAGATATTCCTGTTATTAGTCCATTGTACTCAATAATTAAATTAAATTCGACTGTACGAGATATAACATTTATCAAAAAAATTGTTAGTTTTTATTTAGAAATAGGATATGTAGATGATAAATTTAAGGAGAAATTTATGGTTAAGTATAAATGCGATCCTCAATATAGAAAAAAGGTAGGAGAATACATAATCAATGCTTTAGATAGGTTTGATCAAATAAATAAAGCTGAGGCATTTGGAAAAATATTTGCCGCATATATTAAAAATGAAATTAAATATAACGAATTAACACAATACTCATACGCATTAGATAAAATAGATTTCTTTAACATCCATATTCTTAAAAATTTTTATTTATCACAAATGTCTCCAGATCAAACATCATTTTTACAAAATTTTGTTTTTGCAGGTTTAGTATCAATAGATTTTGGAAATCATTTAATGAATCACAGTTGGTTTTCAGAATTTACACCACAAACAGGGTTTAGTAAAAATGAGTTTGGAGAAAAGTTTTTAAAAATTTTAGAATTAATTTAACCTATATAAATTAAATCACCATAATACTAATTAATTATCTATCCTAAGAGGTAGAAATAAAATTAAATATCATATACACTAATCTAGCTTGATTATTGTGAAAAATACTCATGTTTAATCTTTGATTACAAGGAACTTTCTAAGTTTAGCTTTTTCAACAAGCAACTAGAAAACCTATATTTTTGGCTATTTATTCCTTGTATTTCAGTAGATTAAACCCTAGTTATAAATTATGATATTTTTCATAATTTCAGGGCTGTAAAGGATTCTGAGAAAAATCGGTAACACCACAATAATCACTATAACGATGTTTGATTAAATACTGTCCACTACTCAGAGGTGTTGATAATCTATTAGGTTTTAATCCACGTCCTTCAATTTCACCAAGTTTGAAATTAGTTCCTTGAAATTGAAAGTTTTGATCAATTTTGAGTAGACAATTACGTACTTCTTGTAGTCTTCTTCTCCGTTCACTAAGATTTAAAATGGGTTCCTTCAAATCTTCAGATAGTTCAATCAATTCTCCCTTGGTTAGAGAGTTCATACATGAAAGAGCAGACATCCATAAAACTTTTTCAATTACTTCCGATGGTGATACATCAAACCATTCTTCACCTAAAGCATAAGGACGTTCATATCGACTAAATAACTTGTGAACTGCATCTTCAACAAAAGAAGCGTTGGGAACGGTAACTATAAACAAAAGTTGTGGATACTCTGGCAATTGTTGATCCCAAATTCTTTTTCGTACTGGTTCTGCTTGCTCAGTCATACCAATTTTGACTGGTAGCTGATTCCGTTGTTTATGAAAACGTACATCTTGAGGATGTGCATACCCATAAATAACTCCTTGATGGCCAAAATCAACGCACACAGAACCCTTTAGATTCCGTTCTAATTTTATATGTGACCTCTCTGTAAAAAATGTTTCTGGTAATATATCCATCAAGTAATTGTAATCAAAGTTATCTTGAAGAAGTCTATCTAATTGAATAGAATGTACGCCTTGTTGAGCAAATTTTTGAAGTTGTCCGTATAAATTCATGATTATCTTTATTTAAGTCGAAATTTCACTCAAAATTATACCATTGCAATTGTATAGATTATGTAAGCAAATCAGAGTAATAGAATTGTTTTTTGTAAATCGTGATACAAAAAGTGTATGGGGTGCGATCGCTCTGTGGGATGTGTGGATGTGCGATCGCTTTTTGGGGATGTTGGGGGTGCGATCGCTGTTTGGAGTTTTGGGGAAGTGCGATCGCTGTTTGGGGGATGTGGAAGGTGCGATCGCTGTTTTGAGGTTTGAGGAAGTGCGATCGCTCTGTAGGGATGTGGAGGGAGTGCGTTAGCGAAGCTTACCGAAGGTATCGCTTTTTGGGGATGTGGGGAGTGCGTTAGCGAAGCTTACCGAAGGTATCGCTATTTGGGGGTTTGGGAGTGCGATCGCTCTGTAGGGATGTGTGGGGATGCGATCAAAAAACTAAACTTCGTCATCTAAGAATGGCAATAAGTCCTCTAAATCTCTCGCCCCATGTAAAACCCGTAGAACCTCCACCCGTTCCTCTTGAACTTTATAAAAAATCAAATAGTCCTGAAAATTCTTAATCCGCCACTGGCGAATTGTTCCCATATCAGGCAAAGATAACACAACCTTACCCATATTGGGAGTTATCGCCAATTGAGCAAAAGCATACTCAACAAATTCCAAAAACTTCTCTGCTGATTCCCGATTACCGTTCACCAAAATATAATTTGCTTGTTGTCTGATATCCTGAGTAGCACGATTGCGAACAATTACCTGAAAAGCCATACTCACTACTACCCTGCACCAAAGATTGATCGGCGCAAATCCCGCCAATATTCAGGAGTTACAGGTTCTGCTTCTGAGTCCAAACCTTCTTGCAACAAACTAGCTAATTTTGCTTGAGCATCCTTACGCCGTTTATCTTGCTGCAATAACATCAAAAAATAGTCCGCTACAGTATCATAATTGCCAGATTGAAGTTGAATCTCAAGATAAGACTCCAGTTCTTTTGGTATTGGAAAACTCACATTCATAAGTGTCTAATATGAATAAAATTTTATTAGTATCTTATCATTTTTTGGTGGTGGGGGGAGTGCGATTGGCTTCGCCAGTGCCGTAGGCGATCGCTGTTTTAGGATGTGGGAGTGCGATCGCGTTTTGGGGATGTTGGGGGTGCGATCGCGTTTAGGGATGTAGAGAAGTGCGATCGCTGTTTTGGGTTTGGGGGGTGCGTTAGCGAAGCTTACCGAAGGTATCGCGTTTAAGGGATGTGGGAATGCGTTAGTAAAGCTTACCGAAGGTATCGCTATTACTGAATACTTTCAATTAATTTAATATTATTTCTCAACCATTCATTGACTAAAATTTGCACATCAATATTTTTTTCTTGAGCGATTTTTTTGAAAAAATTATCAACATCTGGTTCAAGGTAAATTGGATAATGAAACGTTGCATCAGGGTGATAAAACTTACCTTGTTCAGCTTCTGAAAAATCATATTCTGCTTTCATAGTTTTCTTCCTTGGTAATATTGCTGTTCATTAAAAGTTGCTTTTCGTGCTGAAATGATACGAATCAAACATGAATCTTCATCTGTTTGTTCAAAAGTATGAATAACAACCCTTAAAATACCCGTTTCATCTAAACCTATAGTAATCCATCTGTCTTCATAATCACTATGTTCCTCATCATATAAACTTAATTGATATTGATCACGAAAAACAGTTGATGCCAACCGAAAATTGAGTTGATGTTTACGAATATTTTGTTTTTCTTTGGCTGGATTCCAATCAAAATTATAACGCAAATTTATAAATTACAAAGGATTGAATAAGTTTACACCATGATTATATCATAATTTTATACTTTGACAGCGTTAGTGGTGGCTTACTATAGGTATCGCTGTTTGGGAGTTTGGGGAAAGTGCGTTAGCGGTAGCTTACCGAAGGTATCGCTGTTTTGAAGTTTGGTGATGTGCGATCGCTTTTGGGAATGTGTAGGGGATGCGATCGCTGTTTGGAGATGTGAGGATGAGCGTTAGCGAAGCTTACCGAAGGTATCACCTATTTGATAAACATAACTATTCTTCTTCTGCTAATATCTGTGAAATATCCCGTGCAGCATAAATTAACCGGACAATTTCAATACATTCATCCCCTTGCAAATAAAAAATTAGATATTTTTCAAATCCTTTAACCTGCCACTTTCGCAAACCCACTAAACGAGGATTTCCAATATCATAAACACTACCAATACCCGGTAGTTGTGCTATTTGTGAAAAAGTCTGCCTAGTAGCATCAAAAAAACTCAATGCTGCATCGAAATTGCTCTGTGCAATGTAAGCAAACTGTTCATCTAGATCAGCACTAGCCTTTGGTCTAATTATAATTCGCCTAGTCATTGTTATGATTTGCGAATTTTTTCAATCAGTTGGGAGCGTTTTTGTTCCCACCATTCATCTGTAATTTCTATTCCTTCACCGCTATCTAATCCTTCCAATAATAACTTTTCTATTCTTGATTGTTGGACTCTTTCTAAGTCTTGACGAATCAAATGTCTAATGTATTCGCTGGTTGTACTGTAGCCACCTTTTTCAACCTGTTCGTTGATAAAATCCCGCATAGAATCGGGAAGAGAAATATTTACTGTAGTCATAATTAACAAGTGTTGATTTTTCTGACTATTTTATTATGGCAAATATTGTCAATTTTTGTCAAACAGTCTGCACACTGATCGCTTGTTGAGGGTGTTGTAGGTGCAAGATATGAGTTTAGGGATGTAGAGGAAGTGCGATCGCTGTTTTGGGTTTTGGAGGGAGTGCGTTAGCGAAGCTTACCGAAGGTATCGCGTTTTGGGAGTGTTTGGGATGCGATCGCTGTTTTGCGGATGTAGAGAAGTGCGATCGCGTTTAGGGATGTAGAGAAGTGCGATCGCCGAAATCGTTTATTATAGAGATTTGAACCAATAAAATCATAACTTGTGAGTCAACAAGACAAGCTATTAGCTAAAATTTTATCAGGCGCATCTGATACAAATATATCCTTTGAGCAACTGTGTCAACTATTAATCAAATTAGGATTTGATGAAAGAATTCGTGGAAGTCACCACATTTTTACAAAAGAAGGAGTTGAAGAAATCTTGAATCTCCAACCCAAACAAGGAAAAGCCAAAACATATCAAATTAAACAAGTCCGTGAAGTTTTACTCAAATATCAGCTAGGAGGTCAAGATGACTCTACGGTATGAAATTATTATTTATTGGAGTGAAGAAGACCAAGCATTTATCGCAGAAGTTCCAGATTTACCGGGATGCGCTGCTGATGGAAAAACTTATCAAGAAGCACTGCAAAATATAGAAATTATTATGCATGAATGGATAGAAACTGCTCAAGAGTTAGGTCGAAAAATTCCTGAACCTACACAGCGTTTAATGTCTGCTTAATTGAGGATGTAGGGAGTGCGATCGCTGCATTTAATTAACAATAATTAACTCATCAATTGATTTAAAACCAACACAGTTAACCCTGGTAAAGAAGGTAAACGTATATCATTTGTCAAGAAAAAAGACGCACCACCATAAATAGCAGTGGCCATTTGAATAGCACCGGTGTTCTTAAATTGTAATCTGCTCTTAATTTAGCTGCATTTTCAGCGATATCTGGTAAAACTTCAATAGTTGTTAAACCTTGAGAATTGAAAAGAATATCACGATATTGTTGAGCTAATATTGTATTTCCCGGACGTAAAGGATAAACTAAAACTTCTGATACAGTTAAAACCGACGTGACAACACTAAACTCACCTCTATACATTGCTGTGAAAAAAGCATCTGTAACTTCTAAATAGCTAGGATTTTCTTCTATAAAATAAATTAGCGGTGCAGTATCTAAACCTATAATTTTATCCTGTAATTCATTTAACCATTCCATGAATCACGCTCCTGATTGACATATTCCTGAGCGTCAATATTTTCCCAAGTTTCTTTACCTAAACCACGTAACTCTAAAATACTACGCTTTGGCTTTGGTGTCATTTTCCATTGTTGACGAATTAAGATAGATAAATCTTCAACTAATTTAAGCTGTTCTTCAGAAGTCAGATTTTTAGCTTGTTCTAACAATTCTTGATAATTAGACATAAATTTTTTCGCTTGTTTTCTACCTTAATTTCACTATACTCTCAATATCAGCAATAGCAGTAGGTGAAATCTCAATCCGGTATGGCATATTTTTCCTTAAATTCTGCAAATGCTTGATTTAAGGGCATACCTTCGCCTTGTTCAAACTCATTTATACTTTGACGTATTTTAGCAACAGATTCTAATAATTCCAGTCTATCAATCAGTTTTTGATAACTTTCAGCATCTTGAACCACAGCAGCAGCTTTAGCAACTAAACCCGACGCAGTGATATTTTGATCGCACGTCAACAACTGTACAATTTCACCTTTACTAGCTAAAACTAACGCAGTTGCTGCAATTTGTCTATCGTGCATTTCATTAGTTGAATATAAGCTCATAGTCATTTCAATAACAATCGCTATTATTAGATGTAAAAGATGTAACCAATCATCAATATTGCATATTCAAGGAGTATATAATTAGTGATATTAACAATTGGGAGCAACAACCGTGATAGATGGTAAAGCTATTTCTATTTCATTATTTACAGGTGCTTATGGTCTAGATTTAGGATTAGAAGAAGCAGGTTTTCATACTGTAACTGTAGTAGAAAAAGATCGTGATGCTGTTAAAACAATAGCTCTTAATCGTCCATTCCTCCAAGAAAGTGCAATTTCCAGAGAAATACAAAACGTCACCTCTCAACAATTATTAGAAGAAGGGGGAAGAGTTTTAAATTTAGGACGTGCTTTACAACCACAAGAAGTTGATTTAGTTACAGGTGGTCCACCATGTCAACCATTTAGTACCGCAGGAAAAAGAGGTTCAGTAATAGACCCTCGCGGTAGTTTATTTATGGACTTTATTCGCATTGTTAAAGAAGTCCAACCTCGTTTTTTCTTAATGGAAAATGTTAAAGGTTTGCTTTCTGCTCCCCTGCGTCATCGGCCAATTAATCAACGGGGAAAAGATTACCCACCTTTAGAAACTGATGAAATGCCTGGTGCTGCTTTAAAAGTAGTATTATCAGAAATGCAAGCAATAGGATATAACATAGTTTATAACCTATTAGAAGCAGCAGATTATGGAGTACCCCAAAATCGAGAGCGTGTCATATTCATTGGTTCTAGAGATGGGGAAACTGCAACATTTCCTATTCCTAAATATTGTAAAAACGGTCAAACTTTACCTAAATGGAGAACATTAAAAAATGCTTTAACTGGTTTAGTTGATGCAGAACCAGAATTTATGTCTTATTCAGAAAATCGTTTAAAGTATTTGAAATTATTAAAAGCTGGACAAAATTGGCGACATTTACCAGAAGATTTAAAAAAAGAAGCTATGGGAGGAGCTTATAATTCTGGAGGGGGAAAAGTCGGTTTTTATAGAAGATTATCCTGGGATAAACCTTCACCAACAATAACCACAAGTCCCCATCAAAAAGCTACAGATATGTGTCATCCTGTAGAATTACGTTGTTTAACAGTGCGGGAGTCTGCAAGGATTCAAACATTTCCTGATGATTGGATTTTTTATGGTTCTGTAAGTTCTAAATATAAACAAATTGGTAATGCAGTTCCTGTATTGCTTGCGAAAGAAATTGGTAGTTATCTCTTTAAGTTAATTCATGGAAACAAATCGAAAGGTAAAGAGATAGCCGAACAATTATCACTTTTTTAAGTAGAGATCAGCAATTTTCTATTTTGTAGCCAATTCAGCAAAAGCTTTATCAATTTTCTACTGGAATTTTATTTGATTGTTGGTGTAAAACCTTAGTCAGTACAAAAATACTATATAATACTGTTTGTAGATGTGGAGGGTGCGATCGCGAAGCGCTGCTGCAAGCAGTTCGCCAATCTCAAATCCCCAAACGGTCAATCTTCGTTGTGTGACAGTTTAGGGTGCGGAAGGTGGGATGTACTACTTGCTAGGCTTTGTTGATCTGTGACAGTTGAGGGTGTGGAATGTGGGTTACATAGCGTTAAAATTTATTCTGTATCCAGTCCCGTCTGCTTCTACTCACAAAAAATTCTCCTTTGGATGATTGATACATACACCCACAGGAGAAATTGTACAACTGTTTTATTTATTTTCCAACTTTTTTATCATCCTACAGCAAAATATCAACTATTCCACCGTTACTGACTTCGCTAAATTCCTCGGTTGATCTACATCTAAACCCTTCCTTGCTGCAATATGATAAGCCAATAATTGTAAAGGAATAACCGTCAAAATAGGCGACAAAATTTCCTCCACATCAGCAACAGGAATTAAATCATTAAAGATTTCCGCAGCTTCTCCATCATTCACAGATGTCACTCCTATTAACCGGGAATCTCTCGCCTTCGCTTCTTGGGCATTAGAAATCACCTTTTCATAGACACTACCAGGCATAGCGATCGCTACTACCGGAACTTTACTATCTAATAATGCGATCGGTCCATGTTTCATCTCTCCTGCTGGATATCCTTCCGCATGAATATAACTAATTTCTTTTAATTTCAAAGCCCCTTCTAAAGCAATAGGAAAATTAATTCCCCTCCCTACAAAAATGAAATCTTTTGTTTCTGTAAACTCATGAACTAACTGTTCAATATATTTTTCCTGAGTTTCTAAAATCGCCTCAATTTCTATCGGTAACTGCCTTAAACCAGCAATAATTTCTGTTAACCTTTCAGAAGAAATTGTTTGCCGACGATAAGCTAAATCTAAAGCTAAACCATAAAACGCCATCAACTGAGCAATAAAAGTTTTCGTCGCCGCAACACCAATTTCAATCCCCCCATGAGTATTAATAATATTACTCACCATTTGCCCCAAAGTGCTTTCCGGGCGGTTGGTAATGCCTAAAAGTCGCGCTTGATACTTAGCTTCTTTTACTTGTCTACGGTCTTTTTCCATACTTAAAGCAGCTAAAGTATCCGCAGTTTCTCCTGATTGAGTCACCCCAATAGTTAAAGTATTAGCAGTCAAAGGTGTAGGTGCATAGCGAAATTCAGAGGCATATTGTACTTGAGTGGGAATTTCTGCCAATTGTTCTAATAAATACTTACCTACCAACGCTGCGTGCCAACTTGTACCACAAGCCACAATTTGAATTTGTTCTAAATCTGCGTAAAATTCCTCTGCTAAATTCAAACTAACAGGAGTTTCCCCACTTCCCGGAAAATAAGCTTCTAAACAAGCTCTAACTACACCCGGTTGCTCATAAATCTCCTTGAGCATGAAGTGTTTAAATCCCTGCTTTTCCACCATAATGGGATTCCAATTCAAAGTGCGGGGATGCTTCTTTAAACGATTTCCAGCAAAGTTGTACACCTCAACCCCCAACGGAGTCAAACGGGCAATTTCCCCATTTTCTAAGGGCAATACAGCGCGGGTATGGGCAACAATTGCCGGCGTGTCCGAAGCACAGAAAAACTCACCTTGTCCAAACCCAATTACTAAAGGCGCTTGCTGACGCACTACAATCAATTCATCAGCGTAGTCAGCAGAAATAACTGCGATCGCATAAGCCCCTTCTAACTTTTGCACCGCTTCCCGCACCGCTTCTAAAAACACAGAAGCCGAATTACTATCTTCAGGAATATGCTTTAAACATTCAGCGATGAGATGGGGAATAACTTCTGTATCTGTATCTGAACGAAATTCATGTCCTAATGCTTTTAAATGTTCCCGCAATTCACGATAATTTTCAATAATTCCATTCTGCACCACCGCTATCCGCAAAGCAGTATCCTGATGGGGATGGGCATTATATTCTTCTGGTTTACCATGAGTTGCCCAACGAGTATGACCAATACCAATTTGAGCCGGGTTTTCTACTTGTTCCAGTTTAGAACGCAAATTTAGTAATTTACCCTTAGCCCGCACGCAATGGATATCACCTTCCCATATCGTAGCAATACCCGCAGAATCATAACCTCTATACTCTAACTTTTCCAGTCCAGATAATAAAATATCCGTTGCTGCTTGAGTGCCTATATATCCAACAATTCCACACATTTTTTATACTACTCCGGTTATTAGTTAACAATTATCAGTTAACAGTTATCACCATAAAGCGGTAATTATATCAAATCAAAAGGCTGGGGACTGGTGACTGGGAACTGGGGAAATATTTATCTTTCTCCTGCCTCCTGAACTCCTAAAAAATATTAAGTGCTGAAAACTGAGAGAAGAAACAAGAATCGTGTTAGTTGATGGGTTTCTTGTTTCTCCCTAGCTCAGTCTTCAGCACTGTTGTACTGAGTATTTTAAAATACCAGCTTTGTTAGTATGCTAGACCCATGCTGCGAGTTGTTTCAGCACCCAAATAAACGCGGATGCTCAAAAAGTCGGTGGGGCAAGCTGTTTCACAGCGTTTGCAGCCTACGCAGTCTTCTGTGCGGGGTGAAGATGCCACTTGAGCAGCTTTACAGCCATCCCAGGGAACCATCTCTAAAACGTCAGTGGGACAAGCGCGGACACATTGGGTGCAGCCGATGCAGGTATCGTAGATTTTTACGGTATGAGACATTGAAAAAACTGCTCCTTTCGAGTTCTCTTCTTTGGGAAGGAATCATAATCAACGCATAGTTTACCGCAGTGCTGGATGGGCTGTAAGTAAAAGGCTACATAACTTCAAACAATTTAATAAGCCCTATGAACATTTTATTTGCCAAAATCGCTGCTATTCAGCTTTAATCAGCAACAGGGGCATCAAGTGTTTACTCTATTGACTGTCTCCAAATATGGCAAATTGTAAAGATGTGTAAATTTCCGAGCAATTTCTCAGGGTTATCTATAGTACCTATAAATTGGTCGCTGGTAACTCTCAAGTTCCATCAATTTGTTAAGAAGTATTAACTAATTAGATACAAAATTACACAAAATTAAATGCGCTACAATTTTCTAGTAATCATCAAATATGTTATGTTTTTTTGACTTATTTTATGTAATATTACTGTAGAGTAAGATCAAAATTTTATCTCAGGAGATCAAGGAGTCGTAGGGGCTACGTAGGGGCGAAGCATTCGGAAAATAACCTGTGATACAAATTGACAATTTATCGCCCGAATGCTTCGCCCTTAAAGGAGTCAGGAGAAATAATTATAGTAAAGTAGGAATTGTGCGTCGCTATCTATCTCTGTTACACTTCAAAAGAAATTGTTAAATTTTTTATTAAGATGCAAATTGCTCAAAAATATAGTAAATCATTAATCATAATCCAGCCCTAGTCACCTATGGTAGAGGTTAATTCACCGATTACGATACCATTTTTAATAATGTAAATCCCATCACATAAACTGATTATGGAACCAGACTCTTTACCAACTGAGTTGATTTTAACAAACCCGCGTCAGTCTCTTGGTAGATTACAACTTGATTGGACACCCCAACCAGGGAACTATGTTGATTTTGAAGGTAAAACCTATGCAGTATTAGAGCGTCGTCATAGGTATCAGTTGAAAGCAGGACGCTACCGCCTACATAATATCGCTATTTATGTCCAAAAAGCTAAACGACCATCAGAAAAAAGTTTAGTAGCTGGACGTTGGGTTATAGGTGATGCTAGTTGTGATTACAATGCTCATTCAGAAATCATCCGCTGTGCAGTCAACCCAGATGGTCCTTGTGAGTCTTGTCGGTTCTATGAAAGTTCAGGTGACAGATGACAGGTGACAGGTGACAGTAAGAAGGCAAGAGGCAAAAGTTTATTCTTCCCAATTACCAATTACCCATTACCAATTACCCATTACCTCCCCTATGGTTAAACGAGTACCATTAACAAAGTCCCATCCTGACTGGAGACGTTTACCAGTTGGTTGAACTTCTCTTAACCATAACAACCCTTCCCCAGTTTGAACAATTGCTCCTATACCTTTGGCAATGTTTACTACTTCGCCAGGTTGGGTAGATACAGTTGACAAATCTGGTAAATTGTGTATTTTATCTCGTAATTGTTCTGGGAGTTCTTGAATATAAGCACGTTTAAGAGGAACTGTAGCAGTAATTCTCAAAGGTTGATTGCGAAAAGTTGTGACGCAGTTAGGATAAAAGCCTCTAATTTGATTATGTAATTTAATGGCACTTTTTGACCAGTCTAGGCTATAGTCTTCTTTTTGAATCAATGATGCATAATTGGCCAGAGAATCATCCTGGGGAATAGGTGTAATTTCCTGGCGTTCCCATTTTAATAAAGTTTCCAGCAATAAATCTGCACCTATAACCGCTAATTTATCGGCTAAAACTTGGGCATTCTCCAGTAAACCAATTGGTGTATTTGCTTTTAATAGCATATCTCCTGTATCCATGCCCACATCCATTAACATGGTTGTGATACCAGTTTCTTTTTCACCGTTATAGATACACCACTGAATAGGAGCAGCCCCTCGATATTGGGGTAAAATCGAACCATGTACATTGATACAACCCAATTTTGGCATATTTAAGATTTTCTTAGACAAAATTTGTCCATAAGCAACAACAACAAACGCATCCGCATCTAATTGTTGTAGTTGGTTTAAAGTTTCCCCATCTTTTTTAACTTTCTCAGGTTGCCATACTGGGAGATTGTGAGCATTAGCAAGTGTTTTGACAGGAGAAGGTGTTAGTTTATTCCCACGTTCTCGTCGTTTATCCGGTTGAGTGACAACTGCTAAAACTTCAATATCTGGATTATTCAGTAATTTTTCTAGAGTGGGAACAGCAAACTGGGGAGTACCAAAAAATACAACTTTCATTATTAATTTGTTGCGAGTTTTTAGCTAGGATTTACTAGTTAATATTAAATGCGTCACGATTCACTGACAACTGACAGCCCACAATGGACTAAATCACAATAACCGTGAAAAAGACGCAAAGCAATTTTGCTTTGAGTACATTAATTTTCGCTATTTAATGGTAGAATGTTTATTATAGGTGCTACAAAAAGTTCCTGAATAAAATACAACGACCCAACCAGCAGGTTAACCAAGATCAATCACTGATTGTATCTGCTGTTTACAGGTTCTAATCTTTTGTATTGTCTCATGGCAGGACAATTAAGCATCTACTCACCCAGCTTATAAGAAAATCGAGTGAGCCAAAACCACGCCCGATAAAGTATCTCCACCAAGTTCCGATACTTTATCGTACTTTAGGCGGTGGATGTAGGTGAATGCACTGCCCATGCGTGGGGCTATTATGATCCTGACTTATTTGCTTAGGGATTGACAGTTCCCCTAAATAATGCTATTTTTGGAGTAGGTCGAACTGGTAATAAACATGATTGTTTTCGAGTTCAAAGCCAAAGGCACAAAACAGCAACATCAAAGAATTGATGAAGCTATACGGATAAGCCAGTTCATTCGTAACAAGTGCCTACGGTTTTGGATTGTTTGTAACTGTGGGTGCATTCTTGATCGTGACCACAACGCTGCAATCAATATTTTGGCGAAGGCACTAAAACAGACAGGCTATGATTTAAGTACCGTCGGGCGGACGGAAACTTTTACCCTTCGACTGCGCTCAGGGTTAACGCTTGTGGAGAGATGACCCTCTACCCAGATTTGGTAACAAGTTTGGGCACGGTTGCTCATTGAAACAAGAATCCCCGTCTTTTTAAGGCGGGGAGGGTCAATTGATTGCAAGCTAATTTGTAACTGCTGAATTTGGTAGAGATAAAGGTGAGGTTTTTGATGTTGACCCGACTTTGCCAAAATTTTAAAGGAATAAATCAGTTTTAGACTTGACACTCTGAGTCCTAAAGGAGCGGATATTCTTGATTCAACGAGTCCACTTAGACTAGATCCCTTGCAGTTTCTAATCCAGAGGTGGTTCTCTCCTCAAGCGTTACTTAGGGAATGCCCTTTCCTAGTTGGATGATTCCAAATTTTGTTTGAGTTTAAATTCTGTGTCGTGTTTCGACTTACTTCGACTTACTTCGACTTACTTCGACTTACTTCGACTTACTTCGACACCGCCCTTCGACACCGCCCTTCGACACCGCCCTTCGACACCGCCCTTCGACACCGCCCTTCGACACCGCCCTTCGACACCGCCCTTCGACACCGCCCTTCGACACCGCCCTTCGACACCGCTCAGGACAGGCTCAGGACAGGCTCAGGACAGGCTCAGGACAGGCTCAGGACAGGCTCAGTACAAGTCGCTCAGTACAAGTCGCTCAGTACAAGTCGCTCAGTACAAGTGCGCTCAACACAAGTCTAGCTCCCATGTAGACGCGAAGCGGCTTCCCGAAGGGTAGATTTTACCTATTCCTAGCAAGGAACTAGAACTATGGAATAGAACCCACCAATCTTCAGTTGTCAAGGTATCGATTGCCGTTAGGCAGTTATGTTTTTATACAGGTTGATTACCTGCCCATGAAGGGGCAATCCGTTCGCCTACATCCACTGTTCCTTAGTACGATAAAGTATCAATGCCTTGCTCCGATACTTTATCTCGGTAGTTTTGGCTCACTTGATTTCCTTATAAACCTGAAGGAATGGATTAGCTCTTGCTAAAACATTTTTATCAGAATAAATGAATTTAGGCACTAGAATTAGTCACCTAACAGCGTAGTTTATATCCTGTCGGAAACTCCTATATTTGGTTATACCTATATTGTGGTCTACCTAAATATAGGCAGTTTTTAGATATAAATACTTATTTAGAGAATCCGAAAATGATTAACGTCGGTATTCTCTGTGATTATATTCACCTAAAAAAACTAAGTTATTTAAAGAATGTAAAGGGGTTAATTGATGATTAGAAAACTTTTGTAAAGTGATGCAAAATTTATCCAGATAATCTCGTTAGAGATTCTAGTTTGTTGTTATACATATAATCATAGCTTTTTCTCTTCCTGCATAGACATTGCTCCTCACACAGCCACTGCCCCTTAGAGAGTCCAATCATGCTGAAATCCCTTTTGCTGTCAGGATGGTTCCGCGTACAACCATTTTTTAAGTACGTTATCGTTGTTATATTAATTGCTCCCTTGGTAGGTGTATCAATTCACTCTAGCATAGCGAAACAATCACATTTAAAAGTAGGAAAGATTAGTACAGGAATTGGCCAATCTGATTCAAATTCCCAGGTAACGGCTATAGCTGGGAAAAATGATTTAAAGATAGGTAAAGTCAACTCCTTGGAAGCAAAATTTGGGAACTTTGGATCAGTAAATAAGCCTGTGAGTCAAGCAAAACAAGTATTACAGGCTGATAAAATTAATTCTGGGGCAGGACAACAAAATCAGCACTCAAATAGTAATTTACCTGTCAGCGATATTTTAGCGGTAGTAAAACAGGAAAACTTAGCAAAAATACCTACTAGTCAGAGAGATTTAATTCAAAAATTAAAAGATGTTAAGAGCCAGGCTTTACAGGGTGAGGTAAATTCTTTAGAACGTGCGAGTTTAGAGAATGAGGTATTAAAAACATCTGCAAGCACATCAAATATTAGAGAACCACAGCCATCCACAATGATGGAAATACCTGTAAATGAACAGCAACAGCAGTACGATACAGTACCAGATGATCCCATAAATAGTCCTCATCCAATTCCTTGGAAATGGATCATGATGACTCAAGAAGCTATAGGTGGTAAAGGGGGTTCTGGAGTGCGGCACTATCGCAGTATACCAGTGGTTTCTCCTGATGGTAGGTATGCGGTTTATAGCCGAGTGCAACTGGAAATACAACCGGAAATGCACAACAGCCGAGTTACCAGCTTGTTGTTTATCGAAGATCGGCAAACCAAGAGACTGCGGGTGATGTCAAAAACTGCTGCTGTTGGCGATCCCCTGTTAGATCAACAGATTTCAGATCAAGCTGATACCCAAGGGAAAATAGGGGTATTAGTTCCGGTTAGTTGGTCCGAAAAAGGCGATCGCTTTTTAGCCCGCAAATTTGTAGGTATGTTCAACACAGCAGACCTGACAGATCATGCAGTAATTTGGGAACGGCAAGAAAATCATACTCAAACCGTTGCTCCTGCCCAAGGAGAAGATGAGCATGAGAAAATAGCAATCTTGTTAGGGTGGAGTAAAAAACAACCTGATCACGTGCTATTCCGTGCGGGTGAACTAGGGGAAGAAAATTGGCCTTTGGTACAAGTTGCCAGTGATGGCAAAACTATCAATGTCAGCAACGACGGTGATCAACCTGTGACTTTTGGGACAAGAGATAGACAGGTTTGGGCAGAACCTCAAGTTGCGTCTAGATAGTTAGTCAGGAGATCAAGGAGTCAGGAGTCAGGAGGCAGAAGAAGCAGGGGGGAAGGGGGCCCTCCTCACAGGGGTAGGTTTTTAATATTATCTATTAAGGCAGGACCTGGAAGACAAGGAGGTATTGTAGACAAGGAAGATTTTCTACAAAAAATGTACTTCGGCTTCGCTCAGTACAAGGTCTGTTTAGCCTCAGTTTTTGTTACCAATTGTACATTATTGGTACGTATTTCCTCCCTTGTCACCTTGTCTGCCTTGTCCTCCAAGTCTTGCCCTCACGACAATGTAAAATACCTACCCTTGTGAGGGGAAGGGGGCAGGGTGCAGGGGAGAAGATTTATCCCCCTTGCTCCCCGCTCCCTGCTCCTTGTCTTATTTCCTGTTCCCTGTTCCCCGCTCCCTGTTTTAAGCTGATTTAAAAAATCTAATAATTTCCCGCACATGATCCAGAAATTGCCCATCAGTAGAAAGTTGAGCTATAGCATTTCTGGCTTCTCTCGATATTCGTTCATGTTCAGTATGGTTTATCGCCCTTAATTCTTCCTTCTAAACTAGCGACAACACGCGCTAATTCTTTATGGGTTTCTTCACTAAACCTTTGGTTATTTGCTACTAAAGAATAACCATTCAATGACCCAGAAGTTTATTTTACATTCTTAGGTGCTAACCCTGGTCGTGTAGATCATGTTCGACTTTTGGGAGATAACACCTTTGGCTTTGAAGATTTACCAAATGGGGGAGACTTGGATTACAACTATATAATTGTCAAAGTTAACTTGTCATCCATAGTTTAGAGATAACAAATATAGAGACGTTTAATGAAACGTCTCTATAATCATGATAAAAATGTTAAATAAATATTAAACTTTGACTTGCTCTTTTGAAGTTTGCAAAATTCTTTTAAGAGAATTTTCTTTGACTATCATGGCAGCGTGATTAATATCTAACCATATCCTTTCTCTTTGAGATGCTTCTGGCCAGTCTTCTAATACTTGATCTACTGGCAACCAAAATAAATGAACCCGGTAAATATTACCACGTTTACTATATTTATAAGCACCGATTTTTTCAGTATTTACCCGACCAATAACCCCTGCTTCTTCCCAAGCTTCTTTAGCTGCTGAATCAGGTGGAGTCATCCCTTTGCAAACTCCTCCTTTGGGAATTACCCAACTTTGCCGTTTACGATTAGTGATTAATAAAACTTCTACTTTTCCATCTCGGACACGATATGGAATCACTCCTGATTGTTTACAAATTTTATTGGTTTTTCTGCTCATAGAAGTACATTCCTGATACATTAACTTCTAGATTGTAATTACTGCCATATCTACAAGGCGATCGCTATGGTCATGTTGACAATTTTTACTATATGTCTTTGGTTACATCTTTCACGCTGTTAATTGGTTATTCCGTATAATTTTTCACCAAGTTTGACTATTGCTCCTTTGTGATGGTATTTCATATCCAATTAACAGGATAATTATATTGTCATGAAAGCAAAGCCTTGAACGTATTACTCGATTATATTAATTAAAACCAACTGCGGAGGAAAGCCATATTGGCAATAAAATAGTGTAATTATAGTGTCAGTTATGTAAACTCAACTGCCAACATTTTGGTTAATTGAACCAGAAAAACCGCCATTAAAGCAGATTATCGCTGGGGGTGTGATTTTGCCAGATGGACAAATTGCGATCGCTCGCTGTTGTACATTTACAAACTGGTATTTATGTTTTTTAACCTGCTGCTGATGGAAACCGACAGCTGAATACTTACGTTAATTTAACACATCTCATTGAAGATTGGTATATAATATAAATCAGTTTTTTTAAACATAACTAACAACATAAAAACTTTCATGGCAGATTTAATATTAGTTCCGGGTGCAACTGGTGGTGTAGGACAACTTGTAGTTAGCAAACTTTTAGAAAAAGGTTTGTCAGTTCGCATTCTCACACGGGATGCAAACAAAGCTGCAAAAATGTTTAATGACAAAGTAGAAATTTTTGTTGGTGATATCCGCGAACCCAATACCCTCTCACCAGCAATGTTAAATATCACTTCTATTATCTGTTGTACGGGAACTACTGCTTTTCCTTCTGCTAGATGGGAGTTTGATTCATCTGTGAATCCCATTGATTTTGGTTTAGCTTTGTTTGATACTCAACCACTTGAAAATAAAGCTAAAAATACACCTTTAAAAGTTGATTCCCAAGCTGTAAAAAATTTAGTTGCAGCAGCACCGAAAATTTTAAATAGATTAGTGTTTGTTTCTTCCTGTGGTATTCTCAGAAAAAATCAGTTTCCTTTTAATATTCTCAATAAATTTGGTGTGCTGGATGCGAAAAAGGAAGGTGAAGACGCTATCATTAATTCAGGTATTCCCTATACAATTATCCGCCCTGGTAGGTTAATTGATGGACCTTATACTTCTTATGATTTGAATACTTTACTCAAGGCAAAGACAGAAGGTAAATTAAATGTAGTCTTGGGTAAAGGTGATCAACTTTCTGGTGATGCTAGTCGCATTGATGTGGCTGCTGCTTGTGTGGAAAGTTTGTTTTATCCCAGTGCTGCTAATCAGGTTTTTGAGTTAGTTAATCAAGGAACAAGACCAAATGTAATTGACTGGGAAAAGCTTTTTTATCAATTGACAATTGACAATTGATAATTGATAATTGTTTCATTCAAGGCTTCCGCCGTGAGCGTCAGCCGATAGCGTAGCGTGGCGTTAGCCATACGGTTTAAAACCTCCCCTTTCAAGGGGAACAAAACAAAAAAAAAATCCGCTTTGTCATTGTCAATTTTTAATTGTTAATTGTCCATTATTGAAATATCCCCAAATCCTTGATTTTTTCTGAGACTTTGAGGATATATGGATTCCAATACTGCTCGGTTAAGGATTTTCGTAGGTTGGGTTGAACAAAGTGAAACCCAAAGAACCCTTGTAAATGTTGGGTTTCGTTCCTTAACCCAACCTACATAATTTATTTTTTTGAGCTTAACCGACAAGTATTGATATGGATTCTAGTTTTCAACGAATTTCAAAGAATCTAATCTTCCTAAAACCGCCATATCTTCAGCATCCAATTCTACAGGTATACCACTCCTAATTAGTTCTGAAAAGTCTTCATTAGGAACCATAATTGTTAGTATGTAAAGACGATTTTTACCTGTATTTCTAATCAAATGAGTGCCATTTGGTGGAACTAATAAACTATCTCCGGCCTTGATAGGTACTTTTTTGCCATCACAAATTGCAACTCCTTCTCCTTTGAGAATAAAAAACATTTCCACTGCCCATTGATGGCGATTTGGTGGAGTTTGTCCCCCAATATCAAAGATTTCTACACAACAAGTTAAGGAAGTATTTGCAGTTGTGGAATCAAAGATAATTGCTAACCGATTTGTATCACGGGGATTGATACGGTATGCTTGATAATCTTGGGGAGATTTGATAACTGGAATTACACAACTTGTAGTAACCATATATTTGGTAATTGGTGATTGGTGATTGGTGACTGGTGATTGGTGATTGGTGATTGGTGATTGGGTATTAATCAATCCAAAATCTAAAATCCAAAATCTAAAATCCAAAATCTAAAATCTAAAATCTAAAATTATGCTGACTACTGACTCCTGCTATAATTGCCGAAGAATCAGTAACAAAACCAAAGCATTGTTTAACGTTGTACAAAGTTGCTAACCAACAATATTCTGGTGAAGTTGTGGCTGTACAATCTTGGACTAAAATGCAGTCGTATCCTAAAAAATTAGCATCACATAAAGTTGTGAGAACACATTGATCAGCATTGACACCCGCAAATAATATTGTCGTTATTCCTAAGTTTCTGAGAATACTATCTAAGGATGTATCCCAAAACCCACTCATGCGATATTTATCAATGCAAATATCTGTCTCAAGTTGTTCTAATTCCTCTACTACCGCCGCTGCCCAGCTATCTTTCATCAGCACCTTTGCACCGTTTTTAGGTAGGCTATCACCTAATCCTACACCTTCACCGGTGGGATTATAAACATGAAGCAAACCTGCACTAATATTGAGTAAGTCTGGTCTATTACCCCAATTTAACCAAATTATTGGCACATTAACAGCCCGCAATTGTGGTAATAAGTTTTGTAAAGGTACTATGGGTTGACGTGCGGGGGTGACATCCACACCAATATGCGCTAACCAGCCATCAGGATGACAAAAGTCGTTTTGCATATCAATAATGATAATGGCGGTTTTTGCCAAGTCGATACGCACAGTTTTGGTTTCTGTTGTTAAAATAACGGGTTGTGGGGTTTTTTGCGGACGAGTAATATCTGCAAAGCTTTCATTGACTTCCCAAGCGTTGGGGTAAAATCCTAGTGTTCGTAAGGGTAGATTCATAATTGTTGGCACCCAAGATCATTGATTCTTTTGTAACTTGAAATAATCATAATTGTGCAATTGCTTAATCAACGTTAAAAAAGGTGAAAATCATGAACTTTACTATTAAAAAAGCTTTAATTGCTGTTACAGATGGTTACACAACTTTAGATGTTCAGGTTGTTAATGGTATCATCGCTGCTATTGGTGAAGATTTGGATGTGATTGGTACTGCAATTGACGGTGAAAATAAACTGCTGCTACCTGGTTTTTTCAACGCCCACACCCATTCTTCGGAAAAGTGGCAACGGGGAATAATTCCACCTTTACCTTTAGAATTATGGTTGGCGTATTTGTATGATTTTTCTCTTCTGGATATTGAACAAGTTTATCTCAGCGCCTTGGGTACGGCTGCGGAAACTTTGCTGTCTGGGGGAACAAGTGTTGTAGATCATTTGGTGTTAATTCCTGATAAAGAGTTAGAAACTATTTCTACTGCTGTTCGCGCTTATCAAGAAATAGGAATTAGGGCTTTTATTGCTCCTTTAATTCAAGATGAATCTTTAACTGCGGGGATGCCAGAAGGTAAATTTTTAGAAAATCATCAACCTTATTTTCGTTCTCCTGCGGAAACATTAGCAATTATAGAAGAAGCTGTTATTAAGTTTCATCGTCCAGAGGAAGGTATAACTATTTTAGTTGCACCGACGGGAATTCAATTATGTACTGATGCTTTATTTACGGGTTGTATTGAGTTGAGCGATCGCTACAATCTTTGTCGTCATTCGCACTTATTGGAAACTAAAGCCCAGGAAAAGTTAGCATTAGAAAAATATGGTTGTAGTGCGGTTGAACATTTAAATCATATTGGATTTTTGCATGAAAAAACCAGTTTAGCTCATTGCGTTTGGTTAACTGATGCTGATATTCAAATTTTGGCAGAAACCAAATCTACTATTGTTCATAACCCGTTAAGTAACCTGCGTTTAGGTAGCGGTATTGCACCGATTTTAAAATATATTCAAGCAGGGGTAAATGTAACTTTTGGTTGTGATGGTGCTTCTAGTAATGACTCTCAAGATTTGTTAGAAGCGATTAAAATAGGTTCTATTTTACATAACGTGACTGATTTTGATTATAAATCCTGGATTACACCACGTCAAGCGGTAGAAATGGCTGCTTTAGGTGGTGCAAAAGGATTAGGGATTGATGAAAAATTGGGGTCTTTAAATGTGGGTAAAAAAGCAGATTTAGTACTTTATGATTTAACCAGTTTATCTTTGCTTCCTCGTACAGATCCCATTGGTTTATTAGTATTAGGTCGTCCTGTAAATGTTGTTAATAGTGCTTGGGTAAATGGTAAACAAATTATTGATAATGGGAAATTTACAACTATTAATGTTGATGAATTGCGAAAAGAATTATTTAACCGTAGTCAGTGGGTAAGTCGGGGAAAATCACCAACTTTAGAACAAATTGAGGTTCATTATCGTCGAGTGATGGGCTTATCAATTGACAATTGATAATTGATAATTGATAATTGTTTCATTTTTTTAAATCCTCTTCCTTTCAGGGAGAGGTAATTATCAATTGTTCATGATTGAAATATTTTTTTTGTAAGTATGTCAACCTTAAAAAACCTCATATCCAGATCCCCTACTTCTTTAAGAAGTAGAGGATTTATACACCTTCCTGTTTTACGTTTAATAATATAAAACAATGCGGCTTTTGGGAAATAAATCAACCAACAACCTGACATTTTTTAAAACGAAAAAACTAAACAAGGCGTTGTAAAATTAAATGATTACGCTCAGTTAATATTGCTTTCCAGTTCGGTTCAACGACAATTGTGCTAATTTTTTCCACAATTATTGCAGCACCATTTATATGATCTCCTGGTTGTAAATGTTCCCGAAGATAAACTGGTGTATCATGCCATTTTTGTTCAGTAAACATTTGGACTATTTCCACTGGTTGGGGTGTTTTCTGTTGTGGGCGTTGACGAATAATTACAGGTTCTTCAGGCGTATCCATTTTTTGGATGACTTCTACAGAAATGGATTCAACAATTAAGGGTTTTTCTGTTTGAATGAAACCATACCTTGATTTATGTTCGTTTTCAAAATTATTTTGCATGAATGCCACATCTAAGGTAAAATCTACTGTGATAATTGAATTATTACCCTCATATTTTAAATTAACTTTTTTAACTACTACTTCTTCTAGTTTCGTTTCTTGTTGTTTGTTTAACTCCCTTCTGGATTGGTCTTCTAAAGATGCCATTAATTGCTGTAAGTGGGGAATTAATGATTGATTTAAAGGGTGTTCTACTCCTGTTAATTTGGTAACTCTCACATCAGCTAAACCCATACCATAAGCAGAAAGTACCCCAGCAAAAGGGTGTAAAAATATCTGTTTCATTCCTAAAGTATCAGCAATTAAACAAGCAACTTGTCCACCTGCACCCCCAAAACAACAAAGTACATATTGAGTGACATCATAACCACGTTGGAGGCTGATTTTTTTAATAGCATTGGCCATATTTTCGACAGCAATAGAAATAAAACCCGATGCTACTTGTGCGGGAGTTCGATAATTTCCAGTGAGAGATGCAATATCTTCAGCTAATTGTGTAAACTTCTGAATTACTATTTCTTTATCTAGGGGTAATTTCCCTTCACTACCAAAAACTGCGGGGAAATATTGAGGTTGAATTTTCCCTAACATGACGTTAGCATCTGTGACTGTTAATGGTCCTCCACGTCGATAGGAAGCGGGTCCAGGATTTGATCCAGCAGATTCTGGTCCGACACGATAACTAGAACCGTCAAAAAATAAAATTGAACCACCACCCGCAGCAATAGTATTAATTGCTAATACGGGAACTCGCATCCGCGCACCGGCAATTTCTAAATCTAGTTGTCTTTCATATTCTCCTTTAAAGTGAGCAACATCTGTACTTGTTCCTCCCATATCAAAGGTAATTACTAAATCAAATCCTGCTCTTTTGCTAGTTTGAACTGCACCAACAATACCACCAGCAGGGCCACTTAAAATACTATCTTTACCTTGAAATTGTTCTGCATCGGTTAACCCTCCATCAGATTTCATAAACATTAATCTGACATTGGGTAAATGACTAGCTACTTGGTTAACATAGCGACGGAGGATAGGAGTTAAATAAGCATCAACAACAGTTGTATCTCCTCTACTCACAAGTTTCATTAAGGGACTGACTTGATGGGATACTGAAATTTGTGTAAAGCCTATTTCTTCGGCAATTTGGGCTATTTGTTGTTCATGTTGGGGATAGCGATCGCTGTGCATCAAAACAATGGCACAACTTCTAATTCCTGTGTTGTAAACTTTTTGTAAATCCTGTTTAACTTGTGCTATATTGACTGGTATTAATTCATTACCTTGGGCATCATATCTTTCATCTACCTCAATTACCTGTTCATAAAGCATAGTGGGTAAAATAATCTGACGAGCAAAGATATTTGGGCGGTTTTGGTAGCCAATTCTTAACGCATCTTTAAAACCTTTGGTAATGAGCAAAACAACCCTATCACCATGTCTTTCTAACAGCGCATTGGTAGCTACTGTTGTTCCCATTTTGACAACTTCTATATTTTGATAGGGAATCTGTTCATTACCGGATATGCCGATAATATCCCGAACTCCTTGAATAACTGCATCTGCATATTGTTCAGGATTTTCTGATAATAATTTATAGACTATTATCCATTGCTGATTAGGCAAAGGAACAATTAAAAAACGTTCTGGACAATTTACAAGTCGATCTATTATTGTTTGATTATTGGTGACAGCGACAATATCTGTAAATGTGCCACCCCGATCAGCAAAAATTTTCAACATTACCAAAATTCCTCAATAATATATAATATATATAGCAATACCTATGCCAATTTTCCAAAGATAGGTCTGAAACCCAATAAAATCGTTACGATATCAATAGGGTTTCAGAGTTTTGGCGAAGGTATTGATATAGCAAATTCGTTTTTATTTCTGAAGAGATTGGTGTGGGCGGGAAATTTTAGATGTTAGATTTTAGATTGGATATAACAAAAACAATCCAAAATCCTTGCATCGAAAATCCAAAATTAAGAACTCCTGCCTCCTTTCCTTAGTAATAATACGGTGAGTTCTCACTTTATGCTACTAGGATTCAAAACCCAACTCAAAGTTAACAAGCAACAACGACTACTACTGGCGCAACACGCAGGAGTAGCCAGACACGCTTGGAATCAAGGTTTAGCACTTTGTCAACAGGTATTATTACATAACAAACTTAATCCTCAAGACAAAATCAAATTTCCCACAGCTATAGATTTACATAAATGGTTAGTAGCAGCCATTAAATCTACCCTTCCTTGGTATTATGAAGTTTCTAAATGCGCCCCTCAATACGCATTAAGATATCTGTCAGATGCCTTTAAATCCTTCTTCAAAAAAAGTAAAGGCTTTCCTAAATTCAAGAAAAAAGGGAGACAGGATTCTTTTACCTTAGATGGGGCAATTCATATTGACTATAGAAAAATCAAAGTCCCTGTAATTGGCTGGCTAAAAACTTATGAAATTCTCCCGACAGGATATAAACCGAAATCTGTCACCATAAGTAAACAAGCTGATAAGTGGCCATGTCTGCCGACAGGCAGGTTTATCTCTTGGAAAATAGAAATAGGGTTTGCTGAAAAAGTTATCTGTGAGGGCTAGGAGTATGGCTAACGCCACGCTTATTTCGACTGCGCTCTTTGAGGATCATAGCACCTAAAACCAGGCGCAATTTTAATTTTCATCATCCTCAATCCCTTGATTTATCTAGGTTTTACATTTATTCAGCATCCCCGAAATAGAAAAGCTAACAGCAGTTAGCGGTCAGCCGTAAAACCCTTTTAGTGCAAGGCTCTGTGATGAAAATTTTTATCTTATTTACCTACAATATGCTGTATTACTAATTAACAATGAATAATAACCAACTACCAATTATTAATCACCAATCGCCAATCATAAGGAAGAAACTGTGAAAATTTTAACTAACCATAGCACTATTTTAGTAGTTGACGACAATCCTATTAATTTAAAACTTCTGGATTATACCTTGAGTGCCGCAGGATATAACGTCAAAATGGAAGCAAATGGACTAAATGTGATACAGAAAGTTGATGATATTATGCCTAATTTAATTCTGCTAGATATTATGTTGCCTGATATTAGCGGATTTGAAATTTGTGAGCAACTTCAAGCCGATCCTCGCACGCAGTCGATCCCGATAATTTTTATGACTGCTCTGGCTGATACTATGGATAAGGTGAAAGGTTTAAGTCTAGGTGCTGTTGATTATATTACTAAGCCCTTTCAAAAAGAAGAATTACTAGCCCGTGTACGTACGCATTTACATTTACAGAGTTTAATTACATCTTTAGAACGGCAAAACCAGGAACTCAGACAACTGACACAACGTAATGAGGACTTAGAACAGAGAGTGGCAGAACGAACAGCAGAATTACAAGCAGCACTAGAAAAAGAAAAAGAATTAAGCCAATTGAAATCTCGGTTTATTACAATGGCATCCCACGAGTTTCGTACACCTTTAGCCATTATTTCTTCATCATCGGGTATTTTGCAAAAATTTAGCGATCGCCTGAGTGCAGAAAGAAAAGAGCAACATTTCCAAACCATCCAAAACACCATTAAGCATATAACCCAAATACTGGATGATGTACTGATGATTAACCGCGCCGAATCCGAGAAAATAGAATTACATTTAGAAGCATCAGATATTATCGCTTTCTGTCGTCATCTCAAAGAAGAAATCGAAACTACGAGTAACCAACATACAATTAATTTCTATTTAGATTTAGGCGAGGAAATTATGGAAAATTATCTGATTATTCAGTTTGATGAAAAAATTTTACGGCAAATTCTCACCAATCTCCTGACTAATGCTATTAAGTATTCTCCGTCTCACAATTTGGTTAATTTTAGTTTGACTAAAAACAATAATCAAATATTATTTAAAATTAGCGATCGCGGCATTGGTATTCCTGAAGCAGATCAAGCTAATTTATTTGAACCTTTTCACCGAGCATCTAACGTTGGTACAATTGTAGGAACTGGTTTAGGGCTGGCCATAGTCAAAAAATGTGTGGATCTGCACCAAGGGAAAATTAACGTAGAAAGTCGTGCGGGAGAAGGAACAACATTTACAGTTAGTCTTCCTTTTTTCAAAGGATAATTAATATCACGTCTAGTTAAACAATTAACATATCTGTTGAGGCTGGTAATTGGTAATTGATAATTGGTAAGTAGGTAGGCACAAAAAAACCAAACTATGTAAAGCAGGACTTACACAAAAAATAACGAAATTAGGGGTAATTCATGAATTACCCCTACGCAAAAATCATGTTTGTAGCCCAATCTGGCGTAATTACTATCAAGATAAGTAAGTAAGTTGCTGGGAAAAAACAGAAGTATGTAACAAAGAATAAATTAATCAAAAACCTCTTGCCTCTTGCCTGTCATCAGGACAATTTTTAGCGCCCACCTACTTATTAATTGTCAATTATCCATTATCAATTGATCATAATGTTATTATCACTGGGGAAGCATAATTTTAATAATAGTTTCTGCTCCTGGTATACTCTCAATTAAAAACTTTCCTCCATGCAGTTCCACTAACCTCTTAGCAATTGATAATCCCAGTCCAGAACCTTGTTGTTCATACATTTTACGTTCAAACTGGACATAAGCCCCAACTCTAGAAATTTGCTCTTTGGTCATTCCTCTGCCGTAGTCAATCACATATAAATGATAGGAATTATTACTGCTATAGCCGATAATTTTTACTGGTGTATTAGGTAGAGAAAATTTCAAAGCATTATCAATTATTTCCTCAGCAATTTTACTGAGTCTGACAGGAGAAACTTTGACTATTGCATCAGATATTTCTATACTCAAATCTGCTGTTCTATGTGCTTTTTCAGCAATTTGTACAGCTACATTTTTCATAGTTGATTTGACAAAACTTTTGACTCCATTATTACGAAGCCGTTCCACTTTTTCTGGATCAGATGCTATTAATTCCAAGTCTGCATACATCAGGAAGTTAATAGTTAGTCTATGTAACCTCAGAGCAGCTTGATGAATGGATCCTAAAATTTCCAGATTTTCATGGGAAAGGTTTTCCTCAAGCATCAATAAATTTGAGAATCCTAAAATATGATTCAGAGGAGTATTGATTTCATGGGGAAGTGAATGACTGATAGAACTGCTTAAATCATTTAATTTTTTTTGAGTTCGTTCATCTACTATTGCTTGTTTATCCAATCGAGTATTAATTGCTTGTAGTAATTCATCTGGATGAAAAGGCTTAGTTAGGTAATCATCTGCACCAAGTTCCATCCCTCGACGTAAATCTGATTTATCCGCTCTAGCAGTTAAGAAAATTAAAGGAATGGTTGCAGTAGAAAAATCCTGACGAAGTTGAGTTAAGACACTATAGCCATCTAACTCGGGCATCATCAAATCACAAATAATTAAATCAGGATGTTTATCTTTAGCCAATTGCACACCCTGTAAGCCATTTTCTGCAATTAGTGTATCAAACTCTGAGAGTTCTAAAATTTCTTGGATATTGTTTCTGATTTCAACTTCATCTTCAATAATTAAAATGTTTTTCATTTTTTGTTTCCCTGATATTATTTGGTAGATGGATTAAAAATAAGGATAACAACTCAGATTGCCTTTTGCTTTAATCTTGATACTTGATTATGACTAATTGTAAGCTATTTGCGCTTCGTGATAAATGAGGAATAACTGACTTAATATAATTTAGCTGATCCTACTGTCCACTTAGAAAGTCTTACCGTAGATATACTTACAGTATATCAGTAGGTTGCAGGGATTGAAGGGATTGAATATTCAACTTACACAAGTTAGGACTTACGCAATATTGTACTAAAAATATTGTACTAAAAATATTGTACTAAAAATATTGTACTAACAACCTGATTCTTGGGTAGGGGTAATTCATGAATTACCCCTACTTTCCTTCTATTTTGCATAAGTCCTGCAACTGTGAATGTGAACAATTTACGAACAATTTACGAACAATTTACGAACAATTTACAGTCCAATAATTTTCACATCTTCAACCGGACTAGGGCTAAAAATAATAGAATTAATGACTAATATAATATCTGCCAAAAATGCTTATGAGAATTTCGTTTTTTAGGTTTTTGCTAACTTCTCTGTGGTTGATGGTTGCCTTTTTACCTACAAATTTGCAAAATAGGAATACAGTTTTAGCGGAAGCACCCCCAGAAGTTTCTCAATTAGTTAATGGTAAACAGATTAATGTTAGTAAATCTGAATTTGGAGTGAGAATAGTAGACTCCCAAGGTAAAGCTAATTTTTTTCCCACCACCAAAGTACCTTTAAAAAAAGGTGATGCTTATGGTTGGAGAATGACACTACAAAATTACCAGGGTAAAGTCAAATGGCGGGAAGTTTTACGTTTACCAAAAGCCCCAGAAACTTGGGCTACACCGGAGAAGGATGAGAATTTTTCCCTATCTGCGGATGGTAGTACAGCCATCACAACGCGGACGCAAACAGTTAAAAATGGTGTGATTGAAAATTACTGGAAAATCGCTCCTGGTGATCCTCTTGGTAAACACAGAATAGAAGTTTATGTTGATGATCGTCTGATTTCTATTTTTGAATTTGAAACTGTAGAATTTTAACATTTCTCGTTCCCATATTCTGTATTTTCTCGTTCCCATACTCTGTATGGGAATGAATTATAGAAGGCTCTGCCTTCAATAAAAAAACAGAGGCAGAGCCTCTGTAATAGCATTCCCAGTCTGAGACTGGGAACGAGATCAAAGAAAATAGGGTTTTTATTCTTCGTCTAATTCCATTTCTTCTTCATCATCTTCTTCATTAGATTTAGAAACAGAATTAGCAGAAACTACTGCGCCTTGATCTAATTTCCCGCGGACTTGTTCTTTAATTTTTTCTGCAAAATCTGGTTTTTCTTCTAGATATTTAATGGCGTTATCTCGACCTTGGGAAATATTATCACCGTTGTAACTGTACCACGCACCTTTCCGCAGTAAAATGCCGGTTTCTTCTGCTAAGTCCACTAAACAACCAAGGGTAGAAACTCCTTTACCAAAGATAATGTCAAATTCGGCAATTCTAAAGGGTGGTGCAACTTTATTTTTGGCAACTTTCACTTTTACTCTATTACCAAATTCATCAGAACCTTTTTTCAAGGTTTGAATTCTGCGAATATCTAGACGCACGGAAGCGTAAAATTTCAACGCATTACCGCCCGTTGTGGTTTCTGGACTACCGTAGGTGACACCGATTTTTTGCCGTAATTGGTTAATAAATATAACTGTGCAACCAGATTTACCAATATTACCTGTAATTTTCCGTAAGGCTTGGCTCATCAATCGTGCTTGTAAACCTACGTGAGCATCACCCATATCACCTTCGATTTCCGCACGGGGTACTAGGGCGGCTACGGAGTCAATGACAACTATATCAACGGCGGCGGAACGTACTAACTGATCAACGATTTCTAAACCTGCTTCACCAGTATCCGGTTGGGAAACCAGTAAATTTTCAATATCTACACCTAGTGCAGCTGCGTAGGTGGGATCTAATGCGTGTTCTGCATCTACGAAAGCAGCTATGCCGCCATTTTTTTGTATTTCTGCGATCGCATGAAGAGCTACTGTAGTTTTACCAGAACTTTCCGGTCCATAAATCTCAATCACCCTTCCCTTGGGTAAACCACCACCCAAAGCTAAATCCAGTGTTAGCGCCCCTGTGGAAATTGTTTCTACACGCATCCGGGTAGCATCACCCAAGCGCATAATTGCCCCTTTACCAAAGCTGCGCTCAATCTGGTTGAGTACCATATTCAGTGCTTTTTGCTTGCCAGTATCCGCTGTGTTGGTTGCCATTAGAGCCTCTAAATATAGGATTTAAGAAAGTTGCGTTGGGTTCTTGATTGGAACAGATATACTATTTTAACCGGAAAAAGTGCAATTGGTAAGGTGTGGGAAAAAAGTTTTATGGGAGGAGTCAGGAGTGGTAGGGGCGAAGCATTCGGGCGACTAATTATAAATTTTTGTCCAAGCCTATTTTCCGAATGCTGATGCTTCCAGCACGCTTCGCGAACGCCCGTACAGGAGTCAGGAGAAAGATAAATATTTCCTGTTTCCCCAATCACCAGTCCCCAGTCCCCTATCACCAATCACCAATCACCAATTCCCAATTTAATACTGTGGCACAGAAGGATCTACTTCCAAACTCCAAGCATTAATGCCACCTTTAACGTTAGTTCCCACTATACCCGCTTCTTTGAGAATAGCCAGAGCTTTGGCAGAACGTCCACCCATTTTACAATGGGCAATTAAACGGTGTCCGTTAAGTAATTCTTTTACCTGAGTAACACCATCACCATTTTCAATCTCTGGCAATGGTACTAAGACAGAACCAGGAATTTTCGCAATTTCATACTCGTGGGGGTTACGTACATCCAACAGGACAAAATCTTGCGCCCCGCTATCAATTAATGCTTTTAATTCCGTAACGGTCATTTCTTGAATGTCCATTTGTTGCTTCGCTTCTGCTGCTTTTGCTTGGGGAATACCACAAAATTCTTCGTAGTCAATCAGTTTTTCAATTACCGGACGGATGGGGTTAGGACGTAATTTCAACTCTCGGAATTTCATATCCAAAGCGTTGTACAACATTAAACGCCCACTGAGAGTAGTACCTTTACCAATAATAATTTTTACCGTTTCCGTCGCTTGGATAACGCCAATAATTCCCGGTAAAATTCCTAACACTCCACCTTCTGCACAGGAAGGGACCATTCCTGGTGGTGGTGGTTCGGGGTATAAATCACGATAGTTAGGACCACCTTCGTAGTTAAAGACGGTTGCTTGTCCTTCAAAACGGAAGATTGAACCGTAAACGTTAGGTTTGTTTAATAATACGCAAGCGTCGTTAACTAAATAGCGTGTGGGGAAGTTGTCAGTTCCATCAACGACGACATCATAAGGACGAATGATATCTAAAGCGTTTTCCGCACTGAGACGAGTTTCGTATAAGTCAACCTGACAATAGGGGTTAATTTCGTGAATGCGGTCTTTTGCGGATTCAATTTTGGGTTTACCTACCCAGGATGTGCCGTGGATAACTTGACGTTGCAAGTTAGAAAAATCAACCACATCAAAGTCAACAATACCGATGCGGCCAATACCTGCGGCTGCTAAGTATAACAGCAATGGCGAACCAAGTCCACCAGTACCTATACATAATACACTGGCAGCTTTGAGGCGTTTTTGTCCTTCTAGACCCACTTCGGGCAAGATTAAATGACGGGAGTAGCGTTCGTAGTCGTCTTTCGTTAACTGGATTTCATCCAGATTAGGATTTAGCATAGTAAGAAAATGCAGAATCTCAGAGTATTAATATTAACTCAAAGTTGGTTCAGTTTATGAGTTCTATTTTTTTGGCTGGGGGAATTATATCACGTTGGGGACTGGGAAGGGGGCGATCGCACTTTTTGCGGTTAAATTATATTAGCTCACGCAAAGACGCAAAGACGCAGAGAGTAAAAGAGTGGTTAATTTATTAAAATATTAAAAATTTTATTAAAAATTTACTATCCGCTGAATTATGTAAATAAAAATCACGATTTTAGTTAAGTATGTTGCTTTGTTGACATGAAATGTAATAACATGGAAAAAATTAAATTTTGGCTAAATTTCGTTTTAAGTTCAAAGTTTTAAGTTCAAAGTTTTAAGTTCAAAAAAGCACCAGGATTAATTTAATTCAGCAATTAGCAGGAAATAAAATATGAGTGGCAGAAAAACTTTTAACGTCACTGCTGGTATTTCTACTGAATCACAACCAGGATTGTTTGATGGTATCACCTCAGCATTGCAAGCTTACCAAGAACGGAAACGGCAAGAAAGAGAAGCAGCTATCAAAAGGGAACAAAATATACAACAAAAAATTACTCAAATTCGCGCAAAAAGTCGCTCTGGTGCGGTAAAAAAGATGATTATTGCAGAACCTGAAGAAGTGAAATCAAGTATAACCAAAGTAACAATAGATGCTGAAGTCAAGCAAGCTTTGTCTCAAGATGCACAAAGACAGGTGCAGAGTTTACTGAGGCAATTACCGAGTATTCAGTCAGAATATCAAATTTTGGTAGATCAAGAATTATTAGATGCTGTAAGTGTTCAACAAGCTATTCAGAAAACAGAAATAGCATTACAGAATCATAATTTAACTGAAGCTCAGAGATACTTACAAGTATTAGATGATGCTCGGATTCAGGCAACTCAACAGATGAAAAGTGAGGTGACAGCACAGCTTGATTTTATACAATCAAGATTAGCAAATTTAGAGTCTCGTCTTCCTGAAAGTGTCACTCAACAATTACAAACTAAAATTAATGTTATGTGTAATAGTTGGCACAGTCTTAGGGATGAAGACATAGCAACCATACATGAAGAAATTAGTAATTATGAGTCGCAAATTGAGCAAATTCAAACTGCGGCGGATAATTTAGTAGCATCTTGGCAGCAAGTTGGTTATACTGCCCAAATTTGTGCAATTGATGACGGTGATGTCATTATAGAAATTGAAACCCATGAGGGGGCAAATACTCAAATGCGGATACAGTTTGATGGTCAACAAATTGACTTAGCAGGTCCCCATGATCAAGAAGGTGAGTCTTCCTGTGCTAATCGTACTTTTGATGTGATTCAACTGTTTCAACAGCAAGGTTATCAGGTGGAATGGAGCGAATGGAATGGTGAACCTGTTGATCAGGAATGGTGTAATTTGGATATGAGAATTATGTCAGTGAAAACTACTACAGAATTTTATCAAGCTGATACATCTGAACGCCGTTCAGAAAGTCAGGGATATTAATTGAATAGTTAAATTAAATAGTTAAATTAAATAGTTAAAATTATGACACAACCTCTATTAGTAAATATAGCCGATTGGTTGCCCCGGTCCTCTGCCAATGGTCCAGGACATCGCATGGTGATTTGGGTGCAAGGTTGTCCTTTTCGCTGTGTGGGTTGTCAAAATCCCGACTATTTGGAATTTAAGTTAAATCAGGTGGTGACAGTTGAGCAAATTTGGCAAAAATTCCAACAATTACCAGATTTAGCAGGTATTTCTATTTCCGGTGGTGAACCATTCGCTCAAGCGGTGGCTTTGGCAGATTTAGCGCGTCGAGTGCAATCTGTGGGTAAAACGGTAGTTTGTTGGACAGGGTATCAATTAGAACGATTACAATTAAATAATATTCCTGGTAGCCAAGAGTTCTTAAATCATATAGATTTATTAGTAGATGGCTTGTTTATACAACAGCAAATTAGTAATCAACCACTAAGAGGTTCAAATAATCAAACATTGCATTTTTTATCTGGTAGAATTGTAGAGGCTGATGTGGTGAATATACCTCGTCAGGAGTGGGTATTAGGTTCAGATACTTTAACGTATACGGGTTTTCCCGTGGAATATCCGCAAGTTGATCAGGGAGGAGTAGAAACTAGATGAGTATTGTAGTGATAGGCGATCGCGCAACTGGTAAAACCAGCATGGTGCGAGCATTGGCAGAAAATGGCAAATATGTACAAATAGCCGATGGGCAAATATTGGCGATGGACTTGTATAATCCAGACACCAAGGAAATCGCAGGTACAGATCAATTAAACACCAGAACATTAAACATGGAGGTAGATTTACCAGCGACTGGTGCAAGACAACTAAATATTTTATGGATAGATACCCCTGGAGAATTTTGGAGTAACCCCCAACTAAGAAGAGATTTTCCCTCTGCTTGGCAAGCAATGGAAGATAAAGTTAAACAAAGTAAAGCAGTAATTTTAATCTTACCTCCTCACCAAAGTCTTGTATCTAGCACTCGGATAAATTTAGCTCCTGATTATTTACAACCAACAGCAATGAATCCTTTACCTAATGCTGATCAATGGGTGAATGGTTTACAGAACTGGTTTGACTTTTTACAACAAAATTGCCAACGAGTCAAACACATAATTATTGCCCTGCATAAAGCGGATTTATTTTGTGATGTGGAATCAGAAGGAAAAACTTGGAGATATAAGCCAGATCGAGGAGGTGCAGCACCGTGGTATGAATATAGTGATCATGTAGTTGACGCATATTTTGGGGTAGCAAATCAAGTAATTCGTAAATACAAAAGTACAGAAATTGGTTCTCGGACAAACTTCTTTATTACTACTACTGAAAATCAAGAATTACTAGAATTACCTTGGTTGTATCTTGCTCCTTATCTGATCCATAGATTCTGATATTATCAATAATTTCAATACAATAATTTTATGACTCAAAGTACAGTCCTGAAACTTAAAAAACAATCTATAGGCAATGATATTAGAATCATTGGCTCACGTAAATCTGGAAAAACCACTTATTTAGCTTCACTATTAAGGCTACCCGATGAGTTAAAAAAACAATTTCCGGGTTTGAAAATTATCCCAGCATCCGATGATGCTGAGGAACTGATTGGTGCAGCTAAAAATATTTTAGAACAAGGTGCAGTTTTTACGGGTAATGATATTGGTAATGAACCATATTTTTCTTTTGAAATTCAAATCCCAGCTAGTAAAAATTCACCAGGAATTACATTAAATTTAGCTGTCAAGGATTATGCAGGAGAAACATTTGAATGTGCTGCTTACCCCAGTAGAGCATCTGAGTTTGCAGAATATTTAGAAGATTGGTTAACCTCCCCAAGTTGGATGATTATGCTCACAGATTGGGAAGCTACCAATGATCAAAAAATCTATGCACCTGCTTTATATAAACTCTTGACAGAATTATCTGAGCAAGCTGGAGTGAATGAAACTTTAAATAATTTGAGAGTAGCAGTAGTGATGAGTAAATGTGAACGAGGGGAAATTTGGCCTTGTCGTTTAGATGCTGAAGAAGATTTATTTAAAGTTCGTTTGCAGGAAACCTATAAAGTTTTGAAAGAGAAATTGCCACCTGACAGATTACGTTTTTTTGCCTGTTCTTCCTTTGGGATAATGAGCGATCGCTTGGGAGAACATGATCCTCGTCCTAATCGTTATATACCCGATGATGGCAGTTCCGCCGAGTTCAGCGCCTATTTACGAGATAAGGATGCGTGGAAACCCTTTGGTTTAATTTCCCCACTTTATTGGTTAAGCACAGGGAGGGTATTCCATGACGAACGCCTCTAATCTTCCCCTTGACATCGGTGGAAACCAGGATTTCCGGGTTATTGGTCCCCGTCGTTCTGGCAAAACAGCTTTTATGGCTGCCTTAGCTCGTTGGCCAAATGCTAAATCAGACAGTCCCATTGTTTCCGTTGATCCTTATAACGATGAAGCTGGGGAATTAATTAATATAGCTCAGGACATTTTAGAAGATGGAAAAGAATTAGCAGGTACAGATTATGGTAGTGGAGACGCTGAGAACTTACCAACATACACCTTACTAATTACCTTAAAAGCTAAATTTCTCAATCATCCTCTCCCAGCTTTAAGAAATCAACCGATCAGATTACGAGTATCCTGTCGAGAATATTCAGGAGAACTGATCAAAGAGTTAAAGAATATTGCCAACCCTAGCTCACATTTGGTTAGTTATTTAGATGATTGTGCCACTGCGTCGGGGTTATTGATACTCATAGATAGCACTGCTACCAAAACATCTGATAAAGAA
Source organism: Sphaerospermopsis sp. FACHB-1194 (assembly GCF_014696235.1). Classification (NCBI taxonomy): domain Bacteria; kingdom Bacillati; phylum Cyanobacteriota; class Cyanophyceae; order Nostocales; family Aphanizomenonaceae; genus Sphaerospermopsis; species Sphaerospermopsis sp. FACHB-1194. The sequence goes on from NZ_JACJPU010000010.1 coordinate 101,234, forward strand.
TATGCTCAAGCATTGGAGAATTTACAAAGAGAATTAAATGAACGATTAAGTATTAATAATGGAGGATTACAGAACTACCGAATAGCTGTAGTATTTACTAAATGTGAACAACCTCCAGCTTCAGGTTATTGGCAGAATATAGACACTTTCCTGGGCTTAAAATTTCCCAATGTTAAAACTACATTAAACAAATGGCGTAATAATTGGGGATGTTCTACAAATTACTTTTTTTGTTCTACCTTTGGTATAAAAGGAACACCACCAAGACCAAATTTCAGGAAAAAAAGTAGAGATGCGGGTGGAACTTATGGAGTAATTGATAAACCAGGAGTATGGCGACCTTTAGGTTTAGTTGCGCCTTTATATTGGTTAGCAACGGGTAAGGAAGATAATCAATTAAGAGATATCAAATAAGAGAAATTGAGGAGAAGATAAAATGACAGGTATTCCCATTTACCAATTTTGTAGAGCATTTGATAACGTCCGTTGGTCAGATGTATATCAACGTTATGTATCTGGTGGTTATGCTTTTGAAAAAATCACTCGTTGGAATCGAGAAGTTCCTGAAGAAATTCGTCAAGTAGTGATTAATGGTTATTTTGCTCTGAATGATAATTATCCACCAGAAGAAGATGATTTTGCTTTGATTGCGAGAGAAATAAATGATAAATATGCGGTTTTAGCTGTTGCTAATAGACAACTAGATGATGGTGGTCGTCCTACTATCGGGTATAAATATTTTTGGTTAGAAAAATCATCTCCAGATGTTGATGGTATCTTAACTCTAATATCTTGGTGGAGTGATCAACAAGAGCCGAAGCCGAAGTTTAAGATGGAGGAATTGGTTGAGTCATCATCACCACAAATATTTTACTATCGTCAAGAATATCCAAAAACGCACTTTAAAGAACCTTCTTTACAAGAAACTTTGAAAACAGTCGAAAAATTACAATTAATTCCTCATACTGTTGTAGCAACAAAACAGGAATGGCATGAAAGACCTGAATACATAAAACTACACTATTTAGCTTTAGGCCTTAGTTTTCGCGCTAAATATTCTAATGCTTGGGCTTGGTCTAATGCTTGGGCTTGGAATGTAAATAAAATAGCATCTCCAGAGAGTTTTTTAGCTATCTTTTACACTACTCAAGAGGATATACCTAAGAATCTTCGTCAACATCACTTAATACCAGTACAACAAAATAATTATAATAATGTACCAAATAATAATCAAATTACTGGTTCAGGACAGCGAGAAAATCCCACACCTTTACCTACAAAAATACCTAGTCAAATACCACCAGCAATTGAGAGACAGATTAAATCTTGTTTAGGTTTAGTTAGTTTAGCTAATAGATTAAGTCTTAATAAAAAAATTGAGGAATTATTTGGTTATATAAAAGATCATTCAGATGCAGATTGGACTAATTGTATAGATAGAAGAACTTTAAAAAACGCATCTATATCTGACAGTTACCCACAATTAATATACCTTATCGCACCTAATGATAAATCATCTGAAAAATGGCTATTAGATATGGTAAATTCCTTGGAGATTGAAACTAAAAAAACATCTCCGTTTGAAGCTTTTAGGGAAAAAGTAATAAATTTACTAAGTGTACCACAAGATGATGAACCTGCAAATTTTCAACAAATTTTGTTAGAAGCTAGTTATAATTATTCAGATGTTAAAGTCAGACAGAAATTAGAAGATGCTATATATTATGGCATTTCTTTTTTGCTAGATAAAATAATACACCCAGATCAAAGAATTGATAGCAATGGATCTAAAATATTAGCTCAAAAAATTGATTATTTGTTAACCCAATCTCAAAGCATTTGGCAAGATTATTTCCAAAAATATGCAGAAATTGTTGCTAAAATAACTTTAGATGAAAACCATGAAGAAGCTAATAATTACCCATCAGTGATAAATTTCTGGCAACAAATTTTAGATATTATACCGAATCTAAAAAATATTCATGAACAGAATAGACGTTCTTATTATGGAAACTATAAGAGTTTAGCTATTATCTTTAGTAAAACACAACAAAAAGATTTATCTGAATTTCTGTATCGCATGAGTGGAAATATTGGGAGGGACATTCCCCCAGAAATTCGGAATAGTCTTTCCCCAGACATCAGATCACGTTTATTTGGTGTACCAAATCAAACAATGTTGGGACAAGTATATTTCACTCAATCAATTCATCATCATAATAATACAGGAGATGGTGGTGGTAAAGCTATATTCGGATTTTTATTTTTTTTAGCTGGTACTCTCATTTTTTTTAATTTTATTAAACACTGGCCAGCACTGATTATACCTCGTGTATTAACATATTTAATATTCACAATTACTGCTATTACATTAACAGGTAATCCACTTAAAATAAGGTATTTCAATATACAAGCTGCTTTTAGTTTTATATATATTTTTGTAGCAGTTGCATTTTTAGTAGGAAGTTTTGACATCCAAGCAATATTAAAAAAACAAAGTTGTTCAAATGTAAATGTTATGGAAAGTTATGAAAATTTTAAAAAATGCTATGAATATACTCAAGAAACACAACGAATTAAAATTATGACTAATTTTGTTCCTAATGACCCAGAAAATAAATCTGCTAAAGAACAAGCTAAATTAGCTATTAGATATATTTTAGAAAGCACTGACAAAAAGATGTTTGATGAAAGGAAGAAAAAATTAGAATTTTGTAAATCAACAAAATACACTTTGTATGGTGAATGTGTAACAGCTAAGGATAGAGATTTTACCAGTTACTAAATCACTAAAAACATAATATAAATAACCCATGAACACCCTTCCCATGAGAGCCGGCTTTTACACCCTATCCGGTATATTTTCCGCCTTAATAGGCTGGAGTATTAGCCAAATAATCTGGCAAGAAATAGGCGCTTATTTAACGCCATTTATTCCCCAAGGATTTAATCTTCCTCCCTACATAATCTTATTAGTAATTGTCACACCCTGCATAGCTAGTGGAATGATAATTGCCGAAATTTTTATCAGCAACCCTACCCGTTATCAAGCTAATTGGCGAGTTCTTTCTCGCACATCCTTAAAAAAAGTATTTCTTGTTGGTGCATTTCTGGGTTTAGTCCTCAGCATTTTCAACTGGATGCTATTAGCAAGTAACTGGTCTGGAGGTTTTGTCAGAATCATTTCTTGGCTAATTATTGGTGCATTTGCTGGTTTAGCAGAAAGTATTAGTTGGAGTTGGCGAAGTATTGAAGGAACAGGTAATAGAGTCATTCAACGCATTATTCAAAGTACATTATTTGGTGCAGGTGCAGGATTTTTTGCTGCTAGTTTTTGTGAAGGAGTTAACAGAGCATTAGGTCAATATCAAGAACCCTTTGGTTTTTTCTTGTTTGGTGCATTATTAGGATTAGGTTTGTCTTTTGCATCCACACCTACTTATCAAGTAGCATTGAGAGCAGGAACAGGTTTTGAAGCTAAAAAGAAACCCCGCAGTCGAAAAGCTGCAAATACTCAAATCCAAACTATTCATACCAGTCCAACACAAATACTTAGACCAGCTTTAAATAATCAATCTTTAAAATTTATTCCCGATGATGATTACAAACATATTGAAGAAGGTGTTTCTATTCAATTACCAGCAAAAACTAAGAAACCTTTAATCATTGGTTCAGGTGACGACGCGGATATTTATATTCCTCATTTACCAGAAAGATGTGCATCTTTACAAGTTAATTCTGGTACAGTAATTATTCGTGCTTTAGCTGAAGATGCTGTACGCATTCAACAAAAATTTTTAGCAGAAAGTAAAACTACCACTCTTAAACATAACCAAATTTTAACCCTTTACCATGAACACGATGAAGAAAAATTCTACAGATTCATTTTCTATAACCGCCTTCTTGACCCCCAAGCTTAAATTAGGAATTGTGGCTTTTTTACTGGGATTTCTACCTTTACCAGTTCTTGCTAGTTCTAAAATTGAAGTATCTCCCCGTCCTACAGATGGTGATATTGTCAATTTAAAAGTTAGCGTGGTGAATGATGATAATATTCCCATTGAAGGTCTACAAACATCTGATTTTAAAATAGAAACTGCCAGAATTACAGCTAAAAGCGAAGGTACTCCTATTAATCTCCAATACTCAGAAGTTAATCGGTTGAAATTAATTCCCCCAGGAGAACAATTAACTTCAGATCCCGCTTATGTTGTCATTCTTTTAGATATGAGTGGGAGTATGAAAGTTAAAGATGCTAGTAAAGTTAAAAAAATAGATGGTGCGATTCGTGCGATTCAAGGATTTATTAATTTAGTGCGGGAGAAAAATTTACCTGTACATATTTCTCTAGTACCATTTGGAGAATCTAATAAACCTCAAGATAATTATGAAGTCAACCAAGAAATAATTGCGCGAAACTTATTACCAGCAAATTCACCGGATTTAGATCAAAGAGTAGCTGATTTAGCCTCTTCTCCCACTAATGCAGGAACTAATTTATATGACCCTTTAAAAGAAGCGGTACAATATTTAGGTAACAACTCCCAGGAATTTACCAGAAAAGCAAATGCTAACCGCAATTTAAATAATGATGATGAACCAATTCCGCCGAAATTAGCTGTGATTTTACTATCTGATGGTTATCATAATAGGAATCGAGGTACAGAAGATCAACAATTTGAAAATTTAACAAAAATCTTTCAAAAATATGCTACAGTCAGGGTGTACACTTTAGGCTATGGAGAGTCTTTAAGACAGCTAAGAGATCGTGCTATTAATTGCAACATTCCTTATAGTTTATTAGCGCAAAAAAAAGCAGTTGATTTAATTCAATCCTGTAAACTTTCTTCAGGTGATATCTACAATTATATTGTAGACCAACCCAGATTAAAACAAATTGCCGAATTAACAGGAGGTATTAGTAAATTTCCCCAAAATGCTAATGAAGCGGTAAATAGTTTAGAAACTTTTTTTAAAGCATTACGAGAATATGAAGTGCAATTTAAACAACCCAATGCCATACCAGGAGAAGAATATCAAGTACAAGTTAGTATTAATTCCTCTAGCAGAAAACTGAATTTGAATGCTGAACCTGTAAAGATTAGAATGCCTAATATATCATTTTATAAACTACCTTTAATTCCAGATCGGTTAATTATTCTAGTTTTCACGTTAGGAGTTTTAGGTGGTGGTTTATGGTGGTTTAAAGGTTGGAGCAAACAACTAAAAGATGAAGCTGAACGTTGGATTTAACACAATTAGTAAATTTACTAAATTTACTAAATTTACTAAATTATGATATAAGTTGGGTTGCGCTTTGCTTAACCCAACCTACAGAAGACTACAGAAGACCGTTTAACCTAGATTGACTCTAGCCAATAATTGCTCACGCGACAACTGAGATAAATTAAGTAATAAATCAGTTCTTTCTGCAAGAGAAAGTTCGATGATAGGAGTGACAACAGCAGATAATTCCTGATCTAAATTACCAAACCGCGCTGTTAATAAACTCTCTACTATTAAACGCAGTCCTTCTTGTAGTCCTTCTTGTCTTCCCGTTTGTAATCCCGTTTGTAATCCTGTTTGTAATCCTGTTTGTAATCCCGTTTGTAATCCTGTTTGCAATCCTGTTTGTAGTCCCGTTTGTAGTCCTTCTTCTAATCCCTCTTTACGCCATTCTTCTCTTTGTTTGAGATATGCTGGTGATAAGCTCATAATTAAATCCCTCTCGTCATCACTGATATCATTCTTCACTTCTATATTTTTACGCCAAGATGCTAAAATTTCCACTAGGTAAGTGAGATTCCCTAGTCATACAAAATCTATTAATAATGGTGTTTTCATTATGTCTGAATATACTTTAGTTATCAGAATACCACAAGCAGGAAACAAAGAAATTAGCTACTCTATTAATTTGAATGGACTACATGAAAGCTATCCTGAAGATTATTTTCGTCAAGAAACTCCCCGATTTAATATTAGTCAAACTATTGAAAAACAGTCAGCAAGAAAGATTGAAGCAGCTAACTTATCTATGATTATTGCTAACTGGATTTCTGATATCAAACTTGGTCGTCATAGAACTATAGTTACTCTTGATTTACCATTAGATTCAGCTATTGGATTAGAATCTGTTGTTCCTCCCATTCAAACTATTGCAGCACCAGCTAAACAACCTAGTAAACAACCATTAACACCTCCGAAATCTGTAGTTAACCCAGTGAAAACTCCTAATCCTGTTATTCAAAATACAACTAAAATTAATCCTGCGGAAACACCAGTGGAAACACAAAAAAATTCATCTCCAGATATTCGTACAGATAGCAACAAAGCAGATTTTTAGTAAATTAGAAAAATAGGGAATGTAAAAATATGAAACCTGAATTACCATACAATAAATGTCAGCAAGAATTACAGGATTTATTAAAGTCCCGTTATCCGTTAATTTTCTTGAGAACATCAGAAGAAAGTCGTGCTATTCGTTGTGTGATTGATGCTCATTTAGCCATTCTCAATACTGGAGATATTCAAGATGGAGAATTAGCACAGTGGAGTAGTACAGAAGGTTTTCAACAAAGATTAGAAATTCCCACATCTGCAAATCAAGCAGAATGGAAAAGGATGGGTAATGCACTTGATACAACGGGTAATCCGATTTTACAATCTTTGGATATTTTACAAAGTCGTTTACAAGACCAAGTAAGTAAAAATTCATCTAAACAACATACTTATTTATTACCAGATTGGTCTGTTTTATTACGTCCAGATGACTATTTTATAGCACGAAGATTAAAAGAATTAATAGTAGCAATAGACCAAAAAAGACCTGTAGTAAGAATGTCATTAGTTATTATTGGTGCAGATTGGACTATTCCGACTATTCTTCGCAATATAGTACATATTATAGATTTACCTTTACCTGTAGAAGAAGAACTATATGATAATGTTTTCAGTGTTGCTGTAGAAAAATATGGTTTAGCGGAAGCAGATGCTTGGAGATTAGCAGAACAGGCTCAAGGAATGCCTTTACAAGCGGCTATTTTATCAGCTAAATTATCAACATCTCGCAATTTGTGGACAGATCCAGAAGCTGCTGGACAATTATTATTAGAAGCTAAAAAACAGGAAATTAGAAAAACTGGAGTTTTAGAATATTATGCTCCCTCTGGTCAAGGTTTAAGAGATGTGGGAGGATTAAGTAAAGTCAAAGAATGGATTTATAGTCGAGAGTCTTGGTTTGCTCAAGATTCCCAGCCAGAATTACGTCCGCGTGCTATTTTATTAGAAGGTTTTCCTGGTTGTGGTAAAACATTTATAGCTAGAGCGATCGCTCAACAATGGCGTGTACCGCAGATTAATTTTGAAATTGCTCGCTTACAATCTCGCTGGGTAGGAGAATCAGAAAGTAACACTTTTCAAGCACTCAGAGCAATAGAAGCATCAGCACCAAATATCCTGTTTATGGATGAAATTGAAAAAGCTTTTGCGGGGGTTGGGGGTGATAGTTCAGGAGTTAGTACGAGACAGTTTGGGACATTTTTATCATGGTTAAATGATCACGAATATCCGATCTTTTTCATTGCCACTTCTAATGATAGAGAAAAATTACCTCCCGAATTATTTCGTGCTGGAAGATTTGATGAAATTTTCATAGTTATGCCACCTAACACAGAAGAAAGATATCAGATTTTACAAAAGCGAATTACTGCTTATAAATTACCACCGACTCCATCCTCTATATTAGAATATCTCGTAGATAAAACCGCCGGATATTCAGGAGCAGAATTAGATAAATTAGTTAGAGAAGCTATATATTTTGCGGGATATGGTAACATCCCCACTAAAATTAATTGGGAAAATGCCTTATCCCAAATTAGTCCTCAATATCGTACTCCCAATATGCAACACTTGTTGCGAAAATATTTAAATTTATTAGCAGGTGGTGGTGGTAAACCTGCTTCAGAATTAGAAATGGGTTTTTTAGAGAGTCTAATTCTTGGATCTTAGTTAACGTCAAGTTGCTAAAATTATACGTTCAATTGTTTCAGCTTGAAACTGATGATTTTCATCTAAACAAAAACTATTTAATTCACCTGCTTTACCCTGATTCACTGATACAATAATATAAGAATATTCTGGCCAAGCATAGATTCTATCCCACTCTGAGGGGATAGCGGGATAGTCAGGATGGGAATGAAAAATACCAATTATATTTAAATTGCGGTTTCTCGCTTCCTTTTGTATTTGTAACATGAAAAAGGGAGCGATCGCATATCTTCTTCTGGTACTATATTCTTCCTGGTTTTCTGTAAAATTATCTTTTTCCGTATTCCATACATTTTCTGTAGGTATTACTTCTACAACAGTTTTCACGTCATGACTGAGATAACCCAGTATTAACCCACAACATTCATCAGGGTAGGTTTTTTCAGCATGAAGATTGATACTTTCTAAGTTTTGATCATTAATTTTTAAAATCTTCATAAATCATAGATTCTGTAATTAAGATATTCAAAAGCTAATCTAGCTATTAATTACATATTATTACATATTGTTGCATATTACATAAATTTTACATAGATTTTACATAGATTTTACAGAAAATTAACTTTACCTGTATCAATATCATAAAATGCACCGATAATTTTTAATCTATCTGCGCTGATTAACTGCTCTAAAATGGGTGAACTTCTTTGCATTTTTTCTGTTTGAAATTGAATGTTACTAATGACAGCATCTCTATCATTATTAATATCATTATTATTAATATCATTATTAATATCATTATTAGTATCATTATCTCTCTCTTGATTTTCAGATATTGCTGGTTGAATACCATCAACAATAGTATCAATATTTCCCGGTACTTGTTTGTTTCTGATTGCTGCTGCAACTGCACCACAGTTTTTATGACCTAACACTACAATTAATTGTGTACCTAAGGCTGTGGTAGCATATTCTAAACTACCAATAGCTTCATCACTAGCAATATTACCAGCTACACGCACAACAAATAAATCTCCTAATCCTTGATCAAAAATTAATTCTGGTGGTACGCGAGAATCTGCACATCCTAATATTGCTGCATAGGGATATTGTGTTTCCGAAATTGATTGTAAACGTCTTTTTGTTTGGTTAGGATATCGGCGATTTTGATTGTAAAATCTTTTATTTCCTGCTATTAATCTTTTTTGTGCTTCTGTTGCACTGACTGGGTTAGGATTGGGATTTTTTTGAGGAATGATAATTTCTGAACGGTTATTAATGATTTCATTACAAGCAGTCAGACTACCAATACTTAATGTAGTTAAACCTGCGATTTTTAAGAAGTGACGACGACCTACAAAACCGTTAATTCTACTCATGATTTTATCTCAAATCTGTACTGTTTTTCAAAACATATCAGATTTAATTATGATTCTAGAGTACCAAATTACACGGTTTAAGGGTTATTTAATCTTTTGCTTAAATACCAAACAATAGATTGACAGTATGGACTATACTTACCATCTGCATCTTTGCTACTTAGTTCTTCTAGTTTCTTTTTAATAGCTTCTTGTGACCATGTTTTGTTAGGAAATTTTTTATTTAACACTGTAATTACTGTGTCTAAAGCTATTTTACGATTTTCTCTAATAGTTTGATAATTCAGATTTAAAACTTCATTTAATTCATGATTAATAGTTTCATCATCACATATAGATAATATTTTTCCAGTAGAACTATATTTGATCTGATTTTCACAATTCTTATTACTATCTACTGGATTAAGATTCATTTTATAATTTCTATGTGTTCCTTCATAATCTCCTTTTCTTGCGTTACAATGTAAATTCTTTTTTCCTTGACCTCTATTACCTGAACAAGAAGCTATTAGATTTTTATAGTCTAGTTGTAAATGTGGATTATCAGCTTGAGGTTTATTATGTTCAATTTCCATATTATCTATAGATATTCGTTGCATACAATAGCAACAAATATAACCTTGTTCTGCTAATAATGCCCTTTTTAAAGGTTCTTTTGGACGATAATCATCATAGTTTGCATCCTGTGTCTGACGATATTTTAAAAGACATGGAGGTTCAGCACCTTTAATAATACGTTTCATTCTACTCTGCTTAAAAAGTCAATAAGTGTATAGGCTTGAATCATATCTGGATCATTATTTCCTAATAATTCAGATAATTTTTGTAATTCTAGTTTCGCTGCTTCTAAGTTATCATTATCTATCATTTTAAAACATTCGTCTATTCTCTCTTGCATTTTCACAGGTCTTTTTTCTACACCCATAACTTCAAACAGAATTGAATTACTATCTCTACCAAATGTGTGGGGCGTAAATTCTAAAACTTTTCCATCTTCTAAAATAAATACGTTTTCTCTGTTTACTCCACTCAAAACTTGAGGTGAATGAGTAGTAACAATAAATTGACAGTTGGGAAATGTTCTTCTAAAACTAGGAATGACTATTCTTTGCCATTGAGGATGTAAGTGTAAATCTATTTCATCAATTAATATTATTCCTGTTCCGGTTTGCAGTATTTCTGAAGGATCAGTAATACTAGGATTTAAAATTGCTAACCTTCTGGCAATGTCAACTACTATCATCAATAAGGTTTTTTCACCATCGGAAAGTTGCTCTAGTTTAAAAATTTCACCATTTTTTTCGATAACTAATGAAGGATTATTAAGACGATGACTACTTAACTCTTTACTACTACTTACACGAGCAATATGAAGGTTTACGAATTGGCTATTGGGGAAAGATTCTAAAAATATTTCTATAGCTTTTCTAACAATTTCAAGGTTGCTATTTCTAAAGCTATTATTTTCTCTTAATCGAATTTCATTTTCATATTCCTCTTCTTCTTTAAACCAATCAAAAAAATCTTTAAAATCGTTGATATTGTTTGAAAATGACGATTTATAAGCATCAAATTGATTAGGTTTACTAATAACTCTTTTTCCAAAACCAGAGTTTATAACTATTCGCTGTGTTTGATAATAAACTAATAATGGTATGGATAAATTAGGTTGATGTTTTAATTCTTGATGTACGTGAGAAACATACTGATTAATTTCTGTTTTCTTTGTTATAGATTTAAATTCATCTCTATCTCTGGAAATATCCCAAGACATTTTTATATCTGAGTAAATTACAATGCGAATAGATTCTTGTGTTCTATGTGCATTTATATTTATATCATCCTCTGTTAAATCAAAATCTAACTTTTTGTAAGGTTTCTTGGGCAGTAATTCAAATATAAATCTTGACAAAAGTATAGCAATACTATCTAAAATAGATGATTTACCTGAACCATTAGATCCAATGAAAACAGCTAAATCTGGAGGAAGTTTCAATTTCAGTTCTTGAAAACCTCGAAAATTCTGTAAATGTAATTTTTCAATGTGCATAGTTCTGACTCCTGACTCCTGACTCTTTATTTAATGTCCTCCCGCACCTAAATATAATTCTCCCACTTTTGGATCATTCAATAATTCTCTCCCAGGTCCAGACATTGCATCACGTCCTGATTCTAACACATACCCTGTATCAGCCATTTCTAAAGCTTTTCTAGCATTTTGTTCTACTAAAACTATCGCAGTACCAGCTTGATTAATTTGTTTGATTTGTTCAAATACCTGTGTTACCAAAATCGGAGATAAAGCCGCGGAAGGTTCATCTAATAATAATAAACTAGGTTCTAACATTAAAGCTTTACCCATCGCTAACATTTGTCTTTCTCCACCTGATAAAGTTCCTGCACGTTGACGACGGCGATCGCTCAATCTGGGAAACATTGCAAATATATTATCCTTCAAAGGTTTCAGGGGAACATTCCGCACAAAAGCCCCCATTTCTAAATTTTCTTCTATTGTTAATGATGAAAAAACGTTGGCAATTTGCGGAACATAACACATTCCCTTTTTCACAATTTGATCGGATTTTAAACCATTAATTTTTTCCCCTTTAAAGGTAATCGTACCTGTGTGGGGTGTCAAAAGTCCAAAAATTGTTTTTGCTAACGTAGATTTACCAGCACCATTAGGGCCAATTACAGTTACTAATTCTCCTCTTTCAACTCGAAAATTAATACCCTGCAATATATCGACATCTTTAATATATCCAGCATGGACATTTTCAACTTCTAATAAATAGTTATTAGTCATAAGAAATAGGGAATAGGGAATAGGGAATAGGGAACAGGGAATAGGTAATAGGTAATAGGTAATAGGTAATAGGTAATAGGTAATAGGTAAAGTTTTTTCCCAATCACCAATCACCAATCACCAATCACCTATTCTGAAATTTTCTGCAATTCAGGGCGTTCTTCTGCTAAAATTGCGTTTTCTACTGGGCAAACTTGTAAACAGATGCCACAGTCGATACAGGTAGCAAAGTCTATCCAGTACCAATCTGTACCTTTAATGTTTTTACCTGGTCCTTCATGAATACAAGCTACAGGACAAGCACTTACGCAGTCAGCAACCCCTTCACAAACTTCCGTTACTATTGTATGTGGCATTTTCTCGTTCCCCTCTCTTGATTGAATCAGCAGTTTCTAAGTTAACAATTTGTAATATTAACGCAAGTAATCAGCTTTCAGTGATCAGCTTTCAGCTTTTATTAATCAACGAATAACAGGAAAAGAACCGCAAAGGTAAAGATTAACATTAGCTGACGGCTGATAGCTAACGGCTGATGGCTGTATTACCTGTTAACTAACTGCTTCAATTGTGGGTGTACCATCAGAGTTAATCCAGGCTATTTGGGCGATAGAGCGATCGCGTGCATAGTTCCGAATTGCTTCGGCATCCCTTCCCCCCAAATCCATTTCTACCCGCACTAAATGGGCAGAATCTCGTAATTTTTGGGCATAAGCAAAAGCAGCAGCATCAGCATTTTGATCTTCTGGAACTACTAACCAGTTACTTGCAGGAATACTTTGCGGTAATTGCTGACTCGATGCTAAAACTTGGTATAAATCATCAATGCTTAATTCAAAACCAATCCCAGGAATATTTTGCCCTTGGGGATGATATAGCCCTAAAAGTTGGTCATAACGACCACCACGCCCTAAAACTAACGCCTGACCTTCAGTATCACTAACTACTTCAAACACAATTCCTGTGTAGTAGTCAATAGTTTGAATCAAGCTGAGATCCAGAATCAAAGAAAATTTACCTTCTGATTCCAGTAATTCTACCAGGGATTTCAGGTTATTTACCGCTGCTTGTTGGTCAGCATCTAAATTTAAACTGCTGACTTTTTGCAGCACATCAGCACTTTTACCACGTAAATCTAACATGATTCTAGCGCGTTGGTGCAATTCTTCACTCAGAGGTAAAGTATCGAGAGTTACACGATCTAAATTAGCGATCGCATTTCTCACTTCACTTCTGATATTAGCCGGAAAAGCATCCAGCAGAGATTTAGTAATTCCCGCCTCACCTAAAATCAACTGCCATCCACGCAAATATAAAGCTTCTAAACAATTAGCTACCAACAAAAGCACTTCTGCATTTGCCAGTAAACCGTCCGCACCCAGCAACTCCACCCCAGCTTGATAATACTCCTGCTGCTGATTATGGCGCTTTTCCCAGTTGCGGCGAAATACATTAGCATTGTAATACAACCGTTGGGGATAGGCTGCTTCAGCCATGCGAGTAACTACAGTCCGAGCAATAGAAGCGGTGAGTTCTGGACGCAAACCCAATTCCTCATCTTGCCCATTTTGTAATTGTATGACCTTATGGCGCTGAATTGCTTCACCTGCCATCAGCGTATCCATCCGTTCCAGCGTTGAGGTGATAATCCTGTGATATCCCCAACGATGAAAAACCTGTTGTAATCTATCTTCAATCCAGCGTTTTTGAGCCACATCCAAGGGTAATAAATCCCTAGCTCCCGCTGCTGGTTGATACACCATTATTTTTTCTTCCCACCAAACAAACCACCGAACAAACCACCATTTCTAGACTTATCGGGTTGGGTATCTCCATTATTGGCAGGTTTCCTTCCCTGATGAGTACCAGATTGATTTTCTAAAACTTTATCAAGTTTAGGCTTCCATTCCAAAGCTAATTTGTCATTTGGATCTAATTTCAGGGCATTTTCAAAGTAAATTTTAGCCATTTTTAGCTGATTTTGCCGTAAATATATCATTGCCAACTTAGGACTTGCTCTTTTTCATGACTTTTGATCACAGCAGCACTATCTGGGTGCAAGCGACGGGCAATTTTCAGATAACGTTTGCGAACTTCACCTGCACTCGCATCAACTGGAACACACAAAACTGCGTGATGATCTATAAAATCATATTTAAATAATTCGCCATCTATTTTGATAGACATATAGAAATATTGCAACCTAGCAGCAATTTTTTATAGTTTACCCTGTCAGTAATATTGAGTTAACAACTACTCACCTATTTTCCTCATCTTACCAAGCTGACAAAGGCGAAATTTGCATTAGTTTCTGACTCAGACTGTTATGAATATAACCGTTAGTAGCCAAAATTCTCCCAGAATCAATTTGTAAATCTCCACCATTATAAGCTGTCACCTGACCCCCAGCTTCCTGAACTAAAATTATACCAGCAGCAATATCCCAAGGTGCAATACCTCTTTCCCAATAACCATCCACACGGCCACAGGCAACATAAGCTAAATCTAGAGAAGCAGAACCGCCACGCCTTACGCCTTGGGTAAGATGGGTAAGATGACAAAATTCTGCATAGTTATTATCCTTGGTTTCCCTGCGGTCATAAGCAAATCCTGTTACTAACAAACTTTTACTCAGTTCAGAAGTTTGAGAAACCTTGATAGGTCTGCGGTTGCGTGTTGCACCTAAACCAGCAGCAGCCCGGAATAATTCATTATGGAAAGGATCATAAATTACACCGACTTTTGGCACTCCCTGAATAAACAAACCAATGGAAACAGCAAAACAGGGATATTGATGGGCGTAGTTAGTTGTACCATCTAGAGGGTCAATAGCCCAGAGATATTCACTGGTTTGATTTCCCAATTTTCCTGATTCTTCCGCGAGGATGGAATGTTGGGGAAAGTGACGGTTGATAATTTCCAAAATCACTTTTTCAGAAGCTTTATCAGCAGCGGTAACTAAATCACCAGGTCTGCCTTTTTCGGTAATAGCATCCTCTACTTTACCTAAATAATCTTGCAAAACCACACCAGCAGATAAGGCAGCTTCGGTAGCGATATCGAGAAAAATTTGTAAGTTAGTCATGAGAAGGAGTTCAAGAAGTCAGGAGTCAGGAGTTCTAGGAGTTCAGGAGTTCTAGGAGTTCTAGGAGATGGGAAGGATTAATAACCCAATCACCAATCACCAATCACCAATCACCAATCACTTATTCATCCGCCGATATTCACCAGGAGTTTGACGCATGGCGTTTTCTGGGTTCCAGATACCTTGTCCCATCAGTCTTGCCCAAAGTTGGGCATTTTCTAGGCGTTGATTGTATTTGTGATTAGGCGATCGCCCCACAAATAGAGCATACCCTTGTTTGATCACTTGTTCATTCAAAAACACCTGATCTTTCCACCCATAAGCCCAGATTTGCCCAAACCTGTTTTTGGTTTCCAGGTCAAACTCTAACTTGAGAGATTTTTTCCCGCCATCACCATCATTAATTAACTTTTCTAAAAGTGCTTTAGCATCCTCGCCCCAAGGACGCTGACGTAAATCAGGCGCATCTAAACCGATTAAGCGGACTTGGGAAGTTATATTTGGTTGTTCTCCCAATCCCAGCACTTCTAAAGTTTGTCCGCTGACAACCCGCGCTACTGTGACTACTGTGGGTATGTTTGCTGGCTGATTTTTGCCTTGACAACTGACCAACAACAACAAACAAGATAAAATTGCTACTTTTTGCGCCCAAATACCCAAATAGGATACTAATACGGCAATTTTAGCCTGTAAGTAGCTGCACCTTGGGACAATCTTCATTGTTTATTATTTGCCTCTAATCTTCATCTAAAGGTAAACCCGCTTTGACTTTGCCTTTACCAAAAAAGCGCCCAAATTGAAGTTCATAAACTTCGTCTTCGTCTTGTGTTTCTACTTCTAAATCAGAACGAGCATAACTCACACACAACAAAGCGTAACCTTGTCGGCGTAAATCTGGGGATAAACCAATAGCTTCTGGTTGGTAAATTTCTCCTGAGATTACCCTGACAGCGCAGGTTGTACAAGCCCCATTCCGGCAAGAAAAAGGCAGTTCTATGCCATGATTTTCCCCTGTATGCAGAATATAACGGTCTTCTGGAACTTGCAGGGTATGTGATACGCCTGTTTGGCGGTTGTGAACTTTGACTGTATGGGTCTGAACCATCTTGATTTTTGCTAGAGAATGTGAGATTGTAGATTTATTGTAAAAATCTTTGATCTAATCATTGCATTTTTTACAAGTTTGGTTTAGAATGAAAATTCATGACACCTGGAGAGGTGGCCGAGTGGTTTAAGGCGCAGACCTGGAAAGTCTGTTTGGGGGAAACTTCAACGAGGGTTCGAATCCCTCCTTCTCCGTTTTTTTTTCAAGATAATGACCAATGAATTTAAGTATATTATTTTTCATAAACCCTATGGTGTCCTGAGTCAATTTACCCAAGAATCGCCTAAACACATTACCCTGAAAGACTATATTGATGTGCCTGATGTTTATCCTGTGGGGCGTTTAGACTGGGACAGTGAAGGTTTATTGTTGTTAACTAATCATGGACAGTTACAGCATCGTCTTGCTAACCCCCGGTTTGGGCATAAACGCACCTACTGGGTGCAGGTAGAAAACATTCCTGATGCAGAAGCTATCCAAAAACTATGCACAGGAATAGAAATTCAAGATTACCGAACTCGCCCCGCCCAAGTTAAACTATTTTCAGAAGAACCTATAGTGAGTGAGCGCAACCCCCCGATTAGATTTAGGAAAAATATTCCTACAGCTTGGCTGGAAATGACTCTCACAGAAGGGAAAAACCGCCAGGTGCGACGCATGACTGCTGCGGTAGGATTTCCCACTTTAAGATTAATCAGGGTGAGTATTGCTCACTTACAATTAACTGGTTTACAACTAGGTGAATGGCGCAACCTTACACCCTCAGAAATCCAAGGTTTGAAAAAGTCACGAATTTAACTAATTAGACCTCTCTGAAAAAGAATGTAGAGCTTGTCCTAAGTTGACAATTTAATAGACAAACCTGTACACTCATAGACAAACATAAGAGTGACTTTATGTTTAAACCTCATGAATTTGCTAAAAAAATCGGAGTTTCAGTCAAGACCTTGCAAAGATGGGATGTTGAAGGAAGACTTCCAGCCAAAAGAACATTGTCGGGGCATCGTTTTTATACTGAAGATGATTTACTGATTACCCAGGGATTAAAACCTGTAGACTCAAAACGAAAAGTAGTTGTTTATTGTAGAGTTTCTTCGAGTAGCCAAAAACCCGAACTCAGAAACCAAGTATCCGCGATGGAAACATTTTGTTTGAGTCGTGGGTTAGCTGTTGATGATTGGGTTTCAGAGATTGGAGGCGGATTAAACTTTAAAAGAAAAAAGTTTTTATCAATTATGTTATC
>NZ_JACJPU010000100.1:0-3946 GCF_014696235.1 Sphaerospermopsis sp. FACHB-1194
TTGAAATCCCAAAAAATGCACACTTTTTCCGGTATACCCTTCAAAACCCTTGCACTAATTTCTGTGTTTATCAGCCTCTAACCTTTGATATATCAAGGTTTTAGGTTTATTCAGCAAACCCTATATAGGAGAAAAATAATTGATAATTGATAATTGATAATTGTCAATTCTCCATTGTCAATTGTCAATTGTCAATTACCCATTACCTGATTTAAACTCTGTAATAAATCATTGGCTGTATAGGGTTTTAATAAAACTGCTTGAACTTTTGTTTCTCCTGATTCTGGCAATAACTCTATTGTACCCAGTCCACTACAAGCAATCACTTGTACATCTGGGTTCATTTTTTGCATAGTGCGAATGGCAGTGACACCATCCATTTCTGGCATCATCATATCCATTAAAACTACACTAATTTCCTGTTTGTATTGGGCATAAAGAGCGATCGCTTCAATGCCATTACTAGCAGTCAAGGTCTGGTAATTGTTATTTTCCAGGATCATTGTAGCCACATCAAGTATTTGAGGTTCATCATCAACTATCAAAATCAATTCTCCGTTTCCCGGTTTAATGTCTAATTGCTCTAAACTAGGAACTTGAGGGGATTCTGCTGATGGCAAGAAGACTTTAAATGTACTGCCTTTACCAACTTGGCTGGAAACTGTCACAAAACCATTATGACTTTTAATAATTCCTAACGCTGTTGACAAACCCAATCCTGTTCCAGTACCAACTTCTTTAGTGGTAAAAAATGGCTCAAAAATGTTCTCTACTATTTTTGGGGACATACCTAACCCTGTATCCGTGACAGTAATCACAATATAATGTCCAACTTTCGATTCAAGATTCATCTTTGCATAAGCTTCATCAATAAACATATTTTCCCCAGCAATTGTTAGCATTCCACCTGCTGGCATGGCATCATGGGCATTAACTACCAGGTTCATTAATACCTGATGTAGTTGTGTAGTATCTCCAGCAACAGTCCAAAGATTTTCAGGGATTTGAGTGCTAAATTCAATGGATTTGGGGAATGTCTGTTTAGCAATTTGGATAATTTCTGTAATCAGGTGTTTAACTTGTACTATTGTTTTTTCTCCTTTTAAACCTCGCGCAAAGGATAAAACTTGTCTGACTAAAGCTGAACCTCGTTGAGCATTATTTTCAATAATATCAAGCATTTGGGGATGGCGTTCTTGATTTTTGGCAAGTTTGCCTTTAAGTAATTGGGTGGCGATTAAAATAGGTGTCAAGATATTATTTAAATCGTGGGCAATACCACCAGCTAAAGTACCAATGCTTTCTAATCTTTGAGTACGGAAAAACTGCTCTTCTAGTTTTTTTCTTTCTGTAATATCAGTATCTACAACTAAGATGGATTTTGGTTGTCCATCAGCATCAAACATCAGTGTCCAACGACTTTCTACAATAATTTCCTGGCCAGATTTGGTTTTTTTACGTAACTCACCTTGCCAATTTCCTAACTTGACTACTGTTTTCAGAGCGTTTGCTTCTTTTTGTAGTGCAGTTTTAGGGCAGAAAATATCCTGAAGGTTTTTACCGACAGCTTCATCCTTAGCCCAACCGTATATCCTTTCTGCTCCCCGACTCCAAAATATGATTTTTGTGTCAAAATCTCGCACAAAAATAGCATCAGTAGCGATATCTAATAAAGCAGCTTGATCCGAAATTTGCTGTTCTTTTTGCTTGCGCTCAGATATATCTCTAGTTGTACCAATTACCCGTATTGGCTGACTTTGTTTGTTATAGTAGACTTTTCCTCTGGTGCTTAACCAGTGTAGGCTACCGTCAGGCCAAACAGCCCGATATTCAACACTAAACTCGGTTTTTTGCTCCATGGCAAGATTCAGTGCTTGAGTAAAAACCTGAGTATCTTCAGGATGAATTAAATCTAAGAAATCTGAACAAGTTGGTGGACACAAACTACCATTGGGCAATCCGTACAGTAGACCTATATGAGCAGACCATATATAGGTATTGGTGGTCACGTTCCAATCCCATATTCCCATTTTGACCGCTTCGAGGGCTAAAGTTAGTCGCTCTTCACTTTCTCGCAAAGTTTGGTCAGCCAGTTGACGCTCGGTAATGTCTTCACCAATACTACCATAGTATTCCACTTGCCCTTGTTCATTCTTGATCGCAAAGCGTCTGGACAACAGCCAGCGTATTGATCCATCAGAATGGATAATACGATATTCTGAACTAGCATTTCCACCTTGTTGATGATACACCTCCACTTCTGCCATCAAGCGGTCAAGGTCTTCTGGATGAATTGCTTCTATCCAAGATAGAGGATTTTCCCGCAGACTTTGGCAGGAACGACCCCAAATTTTCTCATAAGCCGGGTTAATATAATAGACGTTACTGCAATCTTGCCTACCAATCCATATATATGAGTCCATGTTTTCAGTAAATTGCCGAAATATCTCCTCACTCTTTTGCAGGGCGGATTCTGTTTCCTTGCGCTCTTTCATTTCTTGCTGCAAAGCTTGATTAGCAATTACTAATTCTCTTGTCCGTTCTGCTACTCGTTTTTCTAACTCTTCAGTATCTTTAATGAGTGCTGTCTCAGCTTGTTTGCGTTCACTAATATTGCTCAATAACCACATCCAGCCACTCTGTTGATTTTGAGGATTGTACATTGGAGCTACTTTCACACTAGCAGGAAATGGCTTTCCTTCTCGTGGTTGGATACTAATTTCCCATTCTGGAAATTGTTCTAAATCTGTTAGTTGGGATATAAATGTATGACGTTCTTCTTGAGTAATAAAAATTGTTAGGGGCTTACCTACTAGATATTTGGAGTCTACAGATAGTAAGGTTGATGCTGCATGATTGGCTTCTTGAATAATGCCTAATTTATCGGTTACTAAATAACCATAAGGTGTCAACTCAAACAAATTTTGGTAGCGTCGGCGTTCTAATTCTACAATCTCACGAGCAACAACGAGTTGTTCGTTTTGTTGGCGTAGTTCTTCTTCAACAATTTGCAGTTCTTCTAGAGTTTGCTGAAGTTCTTCGTTAATTTTTATCTCGTTGGCAATTTTTTCTGCTACCAATCTGTGTATAATATTTTGAGTCTTACAGCATACTTCCTCTATTGTATGATGATGATATTGACATTTATTGGATGTATGTGTGGACTGTTCTGATTCTTGGAAATATTGCTGTAAACTCTCAACTACACCAACTATTTGCACTAAATTTAATTCTGCTAACAAGTCACATTCTCTGACTACTCCTACCAGTTCTTCCCCATCATCCACAATGGGCAAATGATGGATTCCATGTTGCTGCAAGATTGACAAAACTGTGGTAATATCTTGCAAATGTGATTCTCTTAGTGTGATAACTTCCTTTGTCATCACTTCAGTTATTTTTGTATTCCATAAATCCCAGTTAAGAGCTTTCAAACGTAGTACATCTCTCAGGGTAAATATGCCTAATAAATGCTTTTCTTCTACCACTAAAACATAGCTTCTACTTTTGCTTTTTGGTAATGATTCTGGGGCGTTGACTATTTTTGGGCTGTTACTTTGTTCTTGAATCAAGACAATAGCATCCATTACAGGGCTGTCAGGGCTAATCCTCAAGGGACAACGATCAATAATTTGATGTACACTCTTTGAAGTAAACAGCTGATCGTTTAATTGCATATAGTATATAATTTGAAATATCTTAATGGGCGCTGGTTATATCGTGTCCGTGTTCAGAGTTTTCATTAAGAAAGTAGGATTGCAGGGTCCAGAAAAAAAGATAATTTTCCTATTTTTGCACAAATCGCGTGATCATTACCAACTGCTATATAAAACCTAGACAAAACTAGACTTTACTTTCTACTTCAACGGGAGCATGGGAGCAGTTATCCCTCAGTAGACTTTCACGCCTTAGCCAGACGCGATAAATTAATTGCAGCGTTTAGATC
>NZ_JACJPU010000101.1:0-3380 GCF_014696235.1 Sphaerospermopsis sp. FACHB-1194
ATAAAAACGATGCCCCGACAATGTTCTTTTGGCTGGAAGTCTTCCTTCAACATCCCATCTTTGCAAGGTCTTGACTGAAACTCCGATTTTTTTAGCAAATTCATGAGGTTTAAACATAAAGTCACTCATAGGTTTGTCTATGAGTGTACAGGTTTGTTTATTAAATTGTCAACTTAGGACAAGCTCAATATTAAAAATGATATTTAACCGGAGTCAGAGACTCCTGATAGCATTCCCAGTCTGGAGACTGGGAACGAGATCATATAAAATATTGATTAAATACTATCAGGATCTACACCCAAAGCTCTCAATCTTTCTGCTAATAATTGAGCGCGTTGTTCAGCATTTTCAGCCCGTTGTTTTTCCTGTTTTGCTCTTTCATCACCAGTCATTAAAACATTATCATCTTGATCACACCAACGTAACCAAGTATCATTCCTACCTTCAAATTCTCCCTCCCATAAAGTTAAACCTAAACCAATTTCTTCTAACCAATTATTTGTAGTTTCTACATATCGTCTGGCTTTGAGACTATAAACTCTTAAAACTTTGTCTCCTAAGTTTAGATTAGGATCATAGACGACATAATGATAAACCCGCATTTTTTCATAAATTTTTAGCTTTTTATCTAATTCCTCACCATCTTGATTAGAAACTATTTCTATCACTACTTCTGGGGTTTTACCAAATTTCCAAACCAGATAACAACGATTTTGTTTTTCCCACCAATTTTGCGGTGTTTCTACATCAAAACTCACAAATACATTGGGAACTATGGCAGGTTCACCATAGGTATGGTAGACACCAACATTAGCTTCAGCTAAAAAAACCTGATTTTGCAAAGCACTGTAAAGAGAACCGACTAATAAACGTTGTTGTTTGGCAGATGCGAGATTATCCACTGGTGTATCATCTTCTGTAACTAGCAAATTGGCATCTGGTACGTCGCAATTATCAATATCCTTGATTAAAAGTTGCTCAACCATGATTTTATCCACTATTTGAGGACTCTATTAACTGATCCTAACTTATTCCAACAAGAGAACGTAATGGCCAAATTTAGTGGCTAGTTTTCGATCATAGGTCAGTACCTGAGTATCAGATTGAATTGCTGCTGCTACAAATAACGTATCATAGAAGGAATGACTTGATTCCACTGCTAGTTTTAAAGCAATATCCCGAATTTGAGAACTGGAAATTATCACATCAACTAATGCCTCAGCATCCAGCATGGAATCTAAACCTATTTGCAATGGTAATTGTCGAAATTGTATCCATTGCCAAATCACATTACCCAACTCAGCAAACAACGAATCAGGTACGATAATTTGATCTACAGATTCTAAAGCAGCGATCGCCTGTTCATACTTGTCCTCTACGCGCAAGAGGGCATAAGCAAATACCATCGTATCAATCACTATCAGAGTCTTCCTTCTGATTTCCAAGACTGTACCCGACTTTCCGCTTCCATTGGTAACACTTCCGCCCGTTGACGAATACGAGTAAGCACTTCATCTCTTTGCCCATAGCGTTTTTGCAACAAATCGCGGACTTCTTGCTCCATAGAAACCCCCTTTTGTGCTGCTAAACGTTTAATGCGCTCCACTAACTCATCAGAGATATTGCGAATAGTAATTGTTGCCATAGATACTCTTTTGGTCGTGCTAGTCTACTACCCGATCATAGTTAAATTGAAAATTACCTTGATAAAAAATTACTTTACAAATAAATGTTAATAACAATCTAAATTCAAACTAAATCCAGGTAATATCTCTTCACCTAATAACTCAGTCGGTAAATTTCTGATTTCTACATCTTTTCCTAAACGATAAATTTCTACCTGTTGCTGTTGAGGATTGATCAACCATCCTAATTTTACCCCTGCATCCATATATTCTTGCATTTTAGAACGCAGAGTTTCTATATTATCTGTTGCTGATCTTAATTCAATCACAAAATCTGGTGCAATGGGAGGAAACTTGCGTTTTTGTTCCGGGGTTAATGCTTCCCAATGTTCTTTTTTAATCCAAGCAGCATCAGGAGAGCGATCGCCCCCATTTGGTAATTTGAATATAGTCGAAGAACTAAAAGTATAACCCAATTTTGTTTGACGATTCCAGAAAACTAAATCGGCAATCATTTCTGCTTCTCGATTCCCGCTTTCTCCCCCCACTGGTGGCATAATAATTAAATCTCCTTTTGCTGTGCGTTCAAATTTTAAATCACTGTTTTTTTGACATAGTTGATAAAATTGATCATCGGTAAGATCAACACTATTTAAGTTTAATGTCAAAGTATTAGTAACCATACAAATAACCCGTTTGTGTATCATCTTCTGTAACTAGCAGGTTGGTATCCGGTATATCACAATGATCAATATCCTGGATTAAAAGTTGCTCAACCATAGTTTTCTGCTATATAAAACCTAGACAAAACTAGACTTTACTTTCTACTTCAACGGGAGCATGGGAGCAGTTATCCCTCAGTAGACTTTCACGCCTTAGCCAGACGCGATAAATTAATTGCAGCGTTTAGATCCCTATCTATCTCAAAACCGCAGTTCTCACAGCAATAAATTCTTTCGGATAAAGAAAGATTTTCTTTTTTATGCCCACAACGAGAACAGGTTTTGCTTGATGGATAAAATCTATCAGCAATTATAATTATGGCTTCGCCACGCAGGCTATCACAGCCAAATTTTTTAGCTTTATATTCTAGCTGACGCTTAAACTCATAAAATCCACAATCAGCTATTGCTTGAGCTAATTTATGATTTGACAACATCCCTGAAACATTTAAATCTTCTACTACTATCTTGGCGTGGTTTTTGCATAAGTAAGTAGTAAGTTTATGAAGAGTGTCTTTTCTCAGGTTTGCTATTCTTGCATGATGTCTAGCTAGTTTAATTTTAGCTTTGTGTTTATTATTTGAACATGAAGCCTTTCTGCAATAGACTTTGGATAATCTTTGCAGTTTAGCTAAATTCTGTTGATAGTGTTTAGGGTTAGGGAAAGTAACACCAGTGCTTAGTGTAGCTAGTTCCTTTACTCCCAAATCAACACCAACAATAGTATAGTTTTTAATAGTTGGTTGACATTCTTGTTCATAAGAAAAGGCTATATACCAACTATCGGCAGTTCTAGAAATAGTAATGCTTTTGCAAGTAGTATGAGGTAATCCTTCATAAGTTTTTACCCATCCAATTGTTGGTAGTTTTATTGATATACCACCTACAGGAATTGGTTTACCACCTGCATCAATTGTAAAACTATCATTTTTCCCTTTCTTTTTGAAGTTAGGATATTTAGACCTTCCTTGAAAGAATCTCTGAAAAGCTTCACCTAAACTGTCAAAAGCGTATTGAGTGATTTTCTGGCAAA
>NZ_JACJPU010000102.1:0-3374 GCF_014696235.1 Sphaerospermopsis sp. FACHB-1194
CCTTTGCTGCCGGTGCAAGTACAGCCACTTTAACTATTGACCCCACAGGTGATAGCACTCCAGAAAGCGATGAAACCGTTGCTTTAACTCTCGCTTCAGGAACAGGTTATACCATTGGTACAAATACAGCCATTACGGGAACTATTACTAATGATGATACGGCTGAACCATTAACCTTAACCGGAGATGCAACCAATAATAACCTAGTCGGAGGTTATGGAAATGACACTTTCTTAGGACTGGGAGGACATGACACTCTCACTGGTGGGCTTGGTGCTGATAAGTTCAGGTTTAATTCTCCCTCCGAAGGCATGGACACCATCACCGACTTTTCTAAGGCACAAGGGGACAAGATAGAATTGTTTGGAACTGGCTTTAATTCTCTGGTGTGGACAGATGGGGTAACTAATGCACTAGCTCCCAGTGTATTTTCTATGGGGACAAGTGCCAATTCTTGGACTAATAGCATTATCTATAATAATATTAATGGTATCGTCTATTTTGATGCTGATGCTTTAGGTTCTGCACCACAAGTAGCATTAGCACAGCTTTCTCCTGCACTCAATCTCACTAACCAAGACTTTCTTGTTAGTTGGGTTTGATTTATCATGATGATAATTTCTTAATTAACGAAGCGATCGCATTTTGGAAATAGGGGTGTGATCGCGTTTCTTCTACTTAACTACTGACTCCAATCTTCAATTTCCAACCCTGCAATTTTCTGAAAATGTTTAAGATTCTTAGTCACAAGAATTAAATCATTAGCTATAGCAACTCCAGCTATCGGGACTTAAAGAAAAATCAAGCCCAAATAAAGCCAAAACTGGCTTTATGAGCGGCAAATACGTCACGATTAACAGTTAACCACTCAAAAAAATGAATCATCAATTATCAAGCTAAATTCCCTACTGATTCTGGTCTGACTACACTTGTTCATTACCTGCAACCGTCGTTCATTTACCTTGATTGCTGACCACGGTGCTTCTGTTAAAAAATGGTGTAATCTGTAGTAAGTTACGCCTACAGCGTTCTCTGCCATCTGGAATATGTTTTTTCGCTCGCTTTCTCCTAATAATCCTCCTACATAATGTCTAAACTCCCTTTTTTGGGCTTTATGGCCAAATACATCATCAAACCTTTGACACCATTTTTCAAAGCATGGGGGCATAGCTGTGGGTGTTGTCTCTTTCATGGGGGTTAGTTTGATGTGAAAGCTTTGCTATGCCTGCATTATAACCTTTTTTTTGTCTCTTTTTTTGCCTAAGTCCCGTTAACTGCCAAGGATTCGCCTTTGGCATATCTACCACCTTGGGTTTCTTGTAAATGGCTATCTTCCCATACCATTTTAAAGTCAGCAGTGGCAACTTTTATCCAGCCACTAGCTACTGACTCGGCTATAAATTTTCCGCTCCAATCTGGATGGAATTGATAAACAGCGACGCGATCGCAACGTAAAGCCTGACGAACTTCTTGAGTAGCTGCTTTGAAGAACTTTAGCTGCTGATTTTTTGGCTAGTCCTGACTGTTGCAGTTCTTTTTGTAATTTAAAACTCTGCAATCTGTAGGTAATTTCTGTGCTTATTTGCGACAGTAGTGTAATTTCTGCCTCTTGCCATTGACGCTCTGATCCACAACTATGGAGTACCAACAAGCCCCATACTTGATTATTTCTTGAAATCGGTAGACTTAAACTAGCTTTAACTTGAAATTTATCTAGTAGTTGTTTTTGATAGGGAGTAGCTTGAATTTGATTAATATTGTCTATGGTTACTGGTTCTATGTAATCTTGATTTGTATATAAACCAAACAAAATTGCTGGCATATTTTCGCCTAAAGATGGTGTCCAACCCGTGGTTCTTGATTCTACTAAATTTGATAAATTAGTCCATATTATACACAGTTGTGAATATGTCTACACAGTTAAATAAAATATAAATTACGTGCTATTCTCTGTATTGGTACTAGTGATACCTGATTGTACTCAGGTTTTACTATTACTAAAGTGCGATCGCTTCTTTACAAGAGACTACGTTAAGAGTATCCTATAGACAGCATTTGCGAATTTACCAAATTTATCAATATTGCCTAAAATAAAAACAACGGCAACGAATAGTAAAAGTTATTAATAATAATTGCTGGAGGAAAAATGAGTTTAGTAATTTCTGAAGAAATTGTGAAAGCAAGTGGTTTATCAGAGGACGAATTTTTACAGCAAATTGTCATTATGTTATTTCAACAAGACAAAATCAGTTTGGGAAAAGCTAGTGAGTTGTTGGCAATAAGTCAACTCAAGTTTCAACGTTTGATAGCTGAACGGGGAATATCCATTCACTATGACGTAGCTGAGTTTCAGGAGGATATTCAACATCTGCAACAAAAGGGTTGGTTATGATTGTTGTTAGTGATACTTCTCCTTTAAGCAGTCTAGCTATTGTTGGTTGTTTGTCACTTTTGCGAGAAATTTACACTATAGTCATCATTCCTCAAGCAGTTGCAGAAGAATTAACAAATTCAAGCAATGAAGATAGCTGTATTTCATCTGTACTTTCTCTAGAATGGGTTGAAATTCAACAGACAAGTAATTTAGAATTTGTAGAACTTTTACGAAGTAAACAAAACCTAGATCGTGGTGAAGCAGAAGCTATTACTCTCGCGCTGGAATTGAATGCAAATGAATTATTAATTGATGAACGTTTGGGGAGACGAGAAGCTACTCGTTTAGGATTATCAATTATGGGAGTGTTAGGTATTCTGTTAATTGCTAAACATGGAGGATTAATTCACGCAGTTAAACCGGTGATGAATGATTTAATTTCCCAGGCAAGTTTTCGGGTAAGTAATCAACTTTACCAAGAGGTTTTATGTGCTGCGAATGAGTTAAATGAATAGTTTCTGATATTGAGGTTGTGGTGCGATCGCTCTTCTTAGACATCGCTATTCTCGATGTAGGGGTAATTCATGAATTACCCCTACATGAATTACTCTACACAAGGATCAGGTTTTCATATTTTATAAATTAGCCCGTATCATACACATTTGTGAATATTTCTACACAGTTATAAAAATCAGAAATTACGTAGTATGATATGTATTGGTAATAGTTATACCTCATTGCTTTATGGCTTTGTTCCATTGTGGTAAGGTTATACCAGCGTGCAGTACCTACAGAGAAAAGAGCGATCGCTCTCCTTATACATCGCTGTTCTTGTGGGTTTGATATAGATGTCAAAAAAAATTATCACTATTTCAATACCTTAGCCAAATTACGAGGGTGAAACGGTTGTAGAAGTATTGTGAATACGACCAAGAGAGGTAAGCTTGGCAAAAATCTGGGATAATAAAATAGGGTCTGGTGGTTCTGGAAGCATTTTTAA
>NZ_JACJPU010000103.1:0-3354 GCF_014696235.1 Sphaerospermopsis sp. FACHB-1194
GGAGGCATTGCAAGAGTGTTAAGATATCAAACATGGGCTGTGTGTGGCTTTCGAGTTATCGTTGTGGAAGACTATAACTCTACTACATCAGCCCTCTTTTTATACTCTTTTTTTGGCTAAGGTATTGGAACTTCTTTGATAGCTCAAAAATTTTCATTGCTGCTTCAAAGGCAATTTTGTAAATTCCCAAATCTTTATGATCTTTGATTGCTTCTTTATTCATTGTTTTACCTCCCCTGCTTCCCCTGCTTCCCCTGCTTCCCCTGCCTCCCCTGCTCTCTTCACCATCATCTCACTTTTTTGCGTTACTCCCCACGCCAGGAAGGGGAAACTGGCTGGGCGGTCAGGTGGTGCAGATCAATGCTAAAGTAATTATCGAAAAGACTCATTTTCGATAATTATATGCAGCCACCCCAAGAGTCAAATTCACTCGCTAAGGTGAACCCCTTTGCCATTACCGCTGAACGCGATTTGTTGGCAGAATTGTTGGTGGGCAAGCGTAATAAAAATACCCGTCATGAATACGCTAAAGATTTAAATAAATTTTTCCTGTCTGTGTGCGGTCAACAACCAACTCCCGCTTTGGTGGGACAATTTCTGCAAATGGATAGGTACTCGGCTGTAACGCTGGTTTTGCGCTACAAGGCAGAGTTGGTTGATTTGGGTTTGAAGGAAGCTACTGTTAACCGCCGATTGGCTGCAATTAAGGCGTTAGTTAACTATGCTTATAAGGTGGGTAAGTGTGATTGGACGTTAGCTGATATCAAGAGTGAGAAAATTCAACCTTACCGAGATACTTCGGGTATTACTCCTGAAGCTTTTAGAAAAATGCTGTCGATACCAGACCGGGAAACTATTAAAGGTAAACGGGATTATGCACTGCTGCGGTTATTGTGGGCTAATGCTCTGCGACGGGAGGAAGTTT
This sequence comes from Sphaerospermopsis sp. FACHB-1194, assembly GCF_014696235.1. Lineage (NCBI taxonomy): Bacteria > Bacillati > Cyanobacteriota > Cyanophyceae > Nostocales > Aphanizomenonaceae > Sphaerospermopsis > Sphaerospermopsis sp. FACHB-1194. The sequence continues at coordinate 926 of NZ_JACJPU010000103.1, forward strand.
CTCACTGTAATATTGAAGATTTGGATTTAGAATTACGGACTTTGAGTATTTTGGGTAAGGGTAAGGGAACTCAGAAGGAAAATGTTGATTTGCATCCTAAAACTTGCGATGCTTTGCAAGATTGGTTGTGGACAAGGAAGGAATTAGATATCAAGCAACCGTTGTTTATTTCTTTGCGACCTCACTACGGACATCGGCTGACGGGGGATGGTATTCGCAAAATTGTGGTGAAGATTGCTAGTGTGGCGGGGATTTCTAAAGTGGTCAGCCCCCATAAAATTAGACATTCATCGGTGACGGCGGCTTTGGATGCTAGTGGTGGAGATGTCAGGAGTGTGCAGAAGTTGAGCCGTCATGCTAATTTGAATACTTTAATGATTTATGATGATAACCGCACTAAAGCCCAGGGGAAAATTACTGCTTTGTTGGAAGATTTGGTGTAAGTATTCAGCTATCAGTAATCAGTAAATGGCTACGCCACGCTACGCTAACAGCTTTTACCTAGTAGGTAGACAGATTTTTTCTCAAATCATAATATTGCCAACCAAATTCTATAAGTGTTCATGAGGAATATTTGTGAGATAAAATTCGTGTTTTCAGCCTCTTTCCCCTTGCCTCTTGCCTGCCTCCATGAAAAGACTTTTTCATCAAACCCTATTTATTGGGAACATTTACGAAATAACCGCAGTTCGCTACACCTTGTATGAGTGAAAGGCTTCCAATGCAAGCTTTTCACACCAAATGGCGGGATTTTTCATCAATCGTTGCTATACCCAATATTGCGTGCGATCGCTCAACTGATTTGTTTTTCCTTATCATCCCCCGTCCCTACTGAAAATGAATTAATCTTACCCCACAGTAGTTAATGAAAAGAAAGTGGGGGGGTTTTGGTTTTATGATTCTGGTTTATTTTGTAACCATTGTTCTAAATCAGTGATAGTGGAAAAATCCAGGAGTGCTTCACCTAGTAATTCTAATTGGTCAATTGTTAGGGTGCGAATTGTGTCAATTAATGATGATTCAATTTCGCCAAATCGCCGATTTAGTTGTCGGATAATTAGTTGTTGTTCTCCTTTTAATTCACCTCGTTCCATTGCTAGTTCTTCTGTGGGACTAATGAATGGCATTTTCTTTTCCTCCTCCAAATGTTTGATTTTAGCCACTAATCCTCGTTGCAATTCTTTGGGTAATGACATCATTTTATCAATGATTTTAAAGAGTTTTACAATTTGTTCTCTTGTTAAACCCCTATCATAAAGTCCTCTAATTAATCTCCATTTCCATTGTTCCCTTTCTTCTAAATCCCCAGTGGTTGATTTGGTTTTTAAATGTGCCATTACTATGATAGCAAAGGGATTATTGCTGGCTTCTAATTCATTCCACCGTGTTTCATAATCCATCAGTTTAGCAATGGGGAATTTAAAACTTAATTCACAATCTAACATTGCTTGATGATAACTGCTTGGTCGCCACTTAGGACTTGTATCACCTAAAATCGCCAGCCCCACCACAAATTTATGATATAGGTCAAAAGCACGATAATTATAAATGTACATCCTTTCTTGGAAGTCAACATCATAATTACTTTGGACTTCAATATGAATTAAAATCCATGCTTGTGTTTTATCCAATAACCAAACTTTGTACAGTTTATCTGCTATGCGTTTTTCGGTTTCTGACGATGCTGTAATTTGTTGCAGTTCTTTGTCTAGTGATTCCGGTTTTTGTGTCCAATCAATTGCTTCATAAGTTAAAGGAAAGAAAAAGGATAAAAAATCATCAAAATATTCGTTTAATGCCTCTTTCCATGATTCATCGTAATTGGCGGTAATTTCATGATTTTGGTTCATAACAATGTTATAATATTTTCTGTGATATCCCCAATATTCCTACTTCAATTTCTTGGATTTCACCTAATATTCTAACATTAAATAGTAACTTCATACTATAATATTTTGGTTTTCTGTGAATACGGTTTAACCCTGATTCCTTGGCGAACTGCTTGCAGCAGCGCAGAGCTATCGCTCATTTGTAAATTTTCCCCAAGAATCCCCAAATATAAAATGTTTATAAAGAAAAAATCCAGTATATTCACGGGAACACGCAGCCAAACACAAAGTATAAACAAATCTTTTTAAACCGCTATGTTGGGTAGTTTTAGAGATATTGTATTTATTTGACACAAAGCCAAGTGTTTAGTTAATTTATCGTTGCTACCGTATTTATGCTTAACTTTCATCAGCAGTGTTGAGCTATTCACTGAACTTTTGTTGCAGTAGTTCTCTATTTAGCAAACAAACTACAATACCTTAGCCAAATTACGAGGGTGAAACGGTTGTAGAAGTATTGTGAATACGACCAAGAGAGGTAAGCTTGGCAAAAATCTGGGATAATAAAATAGGGTCTGGTGGTTCTGGAAGCATTTTTAA
>NZ_JACJPU010000104.1:0-2874 GCF_014696235.1 Sphaerospermopsis sp. FACHB-1194
CTAAACAAATTACCTGATAAGGCTTTTCTCTATTGTCTAAGGGTAATTGATTTAATAGTGATTTTTGTGTTAACAGCACTGATACTTGAGCGTCTTCTAACATGAAGCTCAGGCGTTCTTGGGGATATTCTGGGTCTAGGGGTACATACGCTCCTCCTGCTTTGAGTATCCCTAATAATCCAATTACCATTTCTAGGGAACGCTCTACACAAATCCCTACTAATGTCTCTGGTTTTACACCTAAAGATTGCAGGTAATGTGCTAACTGATTCGCCCGACTATTCAATTGCTGATAGGTGAGTTGTTCGTTTTCAAACACTACTGCTATTGCATTCGGTGTTTTCTCTACCTGCTCTTCAAATAACTGATGGATACATTTATCAACAGGATATTCAACTTGAGTATTATTCCACTCTACCAATAATTGATGTTGCTCAGTTTCTGTCAGTATTGGTAATTGGGAAATTCGCTGTTGGGGATCAGCAACAATTCCAGATAACAATGTTTGGAAATGTCCTAACAAACGACAAATCGCTGCATCATCAAATCGGCTTGTATCATAACTAATTATTACCAGTAATTCCTGACCAGGAATTACTCCCACTGTTAAAGGATAATTGGTTTGCTCAATACCCTGAACATTATCTATTGAAAAACCATAATTGTTTTTTTCCGCTGCTTCACTAACCGGATAATTCTCAAAAACAACCAGACTCTCAAATAAAGAACTCCCTCCAGGAACATCACTCAATCTTTGAATATCTGCCAATGAGCTATAGGAATATTGTTCAGACTCAACTTGCTGTATTTGTAGATCTTTCAACAAAGCCAAAACTTCAGTTTCAGGACAAGTTTTAACTCTCACTGGTAAGCTATTGATAAATAATCCTACCATTGACTCCACACCCATTAAAGATGGAGGACGACCAGATACTGTAGCACCAAAAACAATATCTGATTCTTGACTGTACCGAGATAATAATAAACCCCAAGCTCCCTGCACCAAATTATTCATCGTCAGTTGATGCTTTCGGACAAAGGTCTGTAAAGCTTCTGTTTGTTGCGCTGTCAGTTGAATTTTTTGTTCCCTGTAACGAGAATCTAACTGTTTACCCTTTGAAGATAATTTATCAACTGTTAAAGGAGTTGGTGCTGTAAAACCTTGCAGTTTTTCTCGCCAAAATTCTTCAGCTTTGCTCAAGTCTTGCTGCTGTAACCAAGCAATATATTTGTCATAGCTTAAAACTGCTGGTAGTGTTGGATTTTCACCTTTGATAATTGCTTGATAAAAATACAATAGGTCTTGGAACAGTAAAGGCACTGACCAGCCATCAAGCAATAAATGATGAAAATTCCACACAAATTGATAACTATCTGCACTCAATTGTATAACACTTAACTGCATTAATGGTGCTGTAGACAGTTGGAAACCCTGTTTTCTCTGAGACTGCACTAACACCTCTAATTTTTCTTGTGCTTCTTGAGTCGATAGGTGCTGCCAATCCTCACTCTCTATTTTAACATCCACTTGCCGATAAACTATTTGCACCGGCTCTGCCAATTGCTCCCAAATAAAAGCAGTCCGCAATATTGAATGTCTTGCTACTACTTGCTGCCAAGCTTTTTCAAATGCTCTCAGGTTTAGTTTTCCACTCAAATTGTAAATCGACTGTTCAAAATATACCTGAGAATCAGGGGCATACAAACTTTCAAACAGCATCCCCTGTTGCATTGGTGACAGTGGATATATATTTTCAATGTTTCGCCAGTTAGTTTTGTTCGTTTTGCCGAAACTTGCCAATAGTTGGTCTATTTCTAACTGGTTGAGCTTCACTAATGGGAAATCTGAAGGTGTATGACCTCCATTTTTACCTGATGCACAATGAGTAATGATGTCCTGTAATGTGTTGACAAATTCCCTTGCTAGTTTTTCAATTGTGGCTGCTTGGTGAAGATTTGTGCTGTATGTCCACTCTATTTGCAACTGTTCTTCAACTATCATGCTGTTTATATCTAGCAGATGAGGGCGGTTGTTTTGTAAACCGTGCATTCTTCCTGCTGACTCACTAGCTGGCTGCATCCAAGAGGTTGTATTAATCTGTTGATCAAATTGACCTAAATAATTAAAACTGATTTCGGCTTGGGGTAATGTCTTTAGTTGACTAGCAATTTCTGGATCTTGACTCAGATAGCGCAATAGTCCATAACCAATGCCTTTATTGGGAATAGCCCGCAGTTGTTCTTTAACAGATTTTAAAACATTCCCCAGAAAAGCATCCCCTAAATTGTCTGTAGTTGGGAGTTCTACCACTACGGGGAATATAGTTGTAAACCAACCTATTGTCCGTGATAAATCTACACTATCAACAATATCTTCCCGTCCATGACCTTCTAAGTTGAACAACACATTTTTAGAGTTTGTCCATTTGCTCAAAACTAACGCTAAAGCGGTCAGGAGAACATCGTTAATTTGTGTGTTGTAAGCTTTTGGTACATCGTGCAGTAAGGCGTGAGTTTCTGCCTCACTTAAAGACAATAAAACTGTGTTAGCTGCGGCAACAGTATTTTCCCCTTTTGTATGGTCAACAAAGATGGAAGGAACTGCGGCGCGAGTTTCATTCAACCAATAAGCCGCTTCCGATTTGAGGGTTTGTGATTGGGCATAAGCTGTTAATTGCTCAGACCAATCTTTAAAAGATGTGGTTTTGGCAGGAAGCTGAATATCTTTGCCTTGCTCAAGTTGCTGGTAGGCTGTTTGTAGGTCTTCTAATAAGATTCTCCAGGAAACTCCGTCAATGGCTAGGTGATGGATGGTTATTTGTAATCTCGCTCTTTTTCCTATGCCTAGATGGAATAAGGCTACTTGTACTAGGT
>NZ_JACJPU010000105.1:0-2726 GCF_014696235.1 Sphaerospermopsis sp. FACHB-1194
TTAAAAATGCTTCCAGAACCACCAGACCCTATTTTATTATCCCAGATTTTTGCCAAGCTTACCTCTCTTGGTCGTATTCACAATACTTCTACAACCGTTTCACCCTCGTAATTTGGCTAAGGTATTGTCGTCATGAGTATATTAATGGTGAAGTTTACGCTATGAGTGGGGGAACTCAAAATCATGGCCGAATTGCTAGTAATATTATTTTCATTGTTAAAGGTCATTTACGGGGTAGTGGTTGTCAGGTTGGTAATTCCGATTGTCGTGTAAATATTTTGGAAACGAAGGATTATGTTTATCCTGATGTGAGCGTTACTTGCGACGAGCGCGATCGCACTGCAATCCAAGCAATTCAATATCCCTGTTTAATTGTTGACATTTCGGCTTCGCTCAATGTCAAGGTTTTATCTCCCAGTACAGCCAGTTATGACCGAGGGGATAAATTTAGATTGTATCGTCGCAATCCTAGTTTGCAAGATTATGTTTTGGTTGATTCTGAAAAAATAGCGATTGATTTATACCGCAAAAATGATCGCGGTAATTGGGAGATTTTTAATTATCAGTCGGGGGATAATATCGAGCTACAAAGTATTGATTTAAGTTTTCCCATTGAGTCGGTTTATGAGGATATTGTTTTTGAGGAATTAGTTTGATCCCACATTCCGCAGATAAAATCCAATTCTGAATAATTATCACGAAAGATTCAGGGTTGTACAAACTTTACTCCAAAAATATTCTCAATAAATGAGATAAATTCCTAATAAACATTTTATAGTTCCTTTGAACTAAAATCCTGAAAACCCTTACCAAACAATGTTTTTGGAGATAATTATTTTTTTATTCTCCGCTTATGCGGAATGTGAGTTTGATAACAGTTATAAATCAAAATCCAGGGTAAATGTTTCGCCATCAGCATCTTTGGGATTTTCTGGTGTTGATGGAATTGAAGGGGGCTGATCTTGTTGACTTGTGTTTGTAGCAATCGGGTTTACTGCTGGAATATTTGTAATTACTTGTTGCATGGGGAATGCACCCTTTTTCAAAGCAAAATAACAATCAATGATAAAGTAAAGCGTCTCTAAATAACTTTTATCTAGTTGCTGTGATTCGGCAAATATACGTTCTCGGTAGCTATCTTTAATCCGAACTTTTTCCGGTGTCATTGGCTTCGTTCCTATTCAAATTGGTTGATTCAAAATTCGTGCATTATTACCCCTCAAGCTCAAATCAGGGGCGGTAAATCACGAGAACTACAGATTCTTGTTCATCATGGCTTTTGCCATCTCTAGCAATCCACAGGCATTAGCTTCTACAGGATTATCCAGAATTTTAAACCCGTTCTTCTCCAATAGCTTCTTAAATCCAGGTAACAAACAGCCACCACCAATTGCCCAAATTTCATCCCCCTGGTGTTTGGCATCTAGTGTCAGGCTTACGGGTTTCTTTAAGAATTTTTCATACCAATCTTTCAAACAACTGGTGTAGATATCTTTAATATCAATGTCACGACTGTATCTGGTATGTCCCTGTTCCAAACAAAATCGAATCTGGGAGGTGTTGCCGATTTTCCCCCCGTTGAGACGTTTCATTTTTTCGGCAATGTCTTCGATGAGAACTTCTACACCTGCGGGGTAGGGAGTGTGAACTTCTCGCTTTCCCTGGTTGTAACGAGAATAAAGTGTGGTTCCATTACCAAAATCTAGGACGGTGAGCTTGGGTGGAAGTTGATGCCCAAACAATGCACCCATTCCCTCTGGGACAATTTTGATTATTTCTAGGGTGACATCTGATTTTTTGCCCGCAAGTATTGGTTGATATTCTCCATTAAGTGCTTGCTTTAAATCTTCTGCTAGTCCTATGTCATGTAAGCTGACGACTAATTTTAAATGCCAAGCTTTACGATGTGGCAGATGTGCTAATCCACCAAATAACATCAACAGTGCATTTTTAATTTTGTTTTCGTTGTGGTCTGTGTTGCGGTCAAAATGATAACCTGTACGAAAGGCAGATTCTCCCACGGTGTAAGCTGCACCATCTAAGACAATTCTTCCTGGTACATCTTCCATCTCGGCTGTGGAAATATAACTGGGGATACGAACGACTTTAAATCCATCAACGAAAAGTTTCAGACTACCGTAACCGTTATCGAATCCTGCTGGAAAAATTTTTTGCAAAGCGTGAATGTTGGGCATGGGGGTCAAGTGGGATACAAAAAAGGCTAACACAAAAATACCCTAAGCATCACCTATATATACCCTAGATAGGTGCTAAATGTTCAATTATTTTCAATTTTCGCGTTAGGGTATACTTAGCACATAAGTAACCCCTACATATACCCCAAATTGATTTTATTCAGCACAAGATACCCTAAGTGTTACCTATCTATACCCTATGTAGGTGATATTTAAGGGCTAAAGGGAATAGCCATAATTCTCAAATTTCTCGTTGGGGTATACCTAGCCCCTATAAAACACCTATATATACCCAATACCTTAGCCAAATTACGAGGGTGAAACGGTTGTAGAAGTATTGTGAATACGACCAAGAGAGGTAAGCTTGGCAAAAATCTGGGATAATAAAATAGGGTCTGGTGGTTCAATACCTTAGCCAAATTACGAGGGTGAAACGGTTGTAGAAGTATTGTGAATACGACCAAGAGAGGTAAGCTTGGCAAAAATCTGGGATAATAAAATAGGGTCTGGTGGTTCTGGAAGCATTTTTAA
>NZ_JACJPU010000106.1:0-2037 GCF_014696235.1 Sphaerospermopsis sp. FACHB-1194
ACCGATGGAGTGACTTAATGCCGCTCATCACTTGGGAGTTATAGCTGGCTCGTGATATCGTCAATGATCATCCTCTCCCGTGGCAGAAACAAATCACTAAACTTACCCCTGGAAGGGTTGCACAAGCTATGCCTGGGATTTTAGTCAGGGTTTCCACTCCTGCCCAACCGCCAAAACCACGGGGTAAATCTCCCGGCTGGAAGACCGGACAGAACAGACAACGTAGAATTCGCTATCCTATTGTTAAAAAGCGTACTTCACCTTCACGTAAAGCCCAGCCAAAAACTGCTTGATTTCTCATTTTTTGAATTTTTTACTTTGCTTTTTTTCAACTCAGCTTCCCTGAGTCATTTTGTGTTTTTAGTCTAAAGTTCAGTTATTATTCTGAAAAGATATAAAATAATATCATTACTATTTTATATCCAGCATATCTCAAATAATTGAGAGGTATAAAATAAAACCTACTCAAACCCAATCAAACCCATAACAGGGTTTTGCGAATGAATTTGATCTCCGTAATAAGAGACTAAAAAGATGAAAACCCTTAACTCAGTAAAAGACGGAATAGCTCGAAAAATCGGCGATAGCCCCCGTAATGTCTTTATGCTTACGGATTTTAAAGATATTGCGGCTGACAGCCAAGTTAGGACTGTTTTTGATCAGCTAGAAACAGAAGGTAAAATAATCAAAATGAGTGAGAATTGCTATGCTAAAGCAGTTATCTCTCCTCTATCAAAGCGCGTAGTGCCTTGTAAAGCATTACGTGAATTGGCAACTGAGTTTTTGGAATATTTGAACATAGAAGTTGTACCGTCAAGCTATGACAAAGCTTACAACGAAGGACGGACAACCCAAGTCCCCACCGGACGGGTTATTGGGGTTAAAAAACCTATTCCAATTCCCCCTAAATTTGGTTACGATGGTAAATTTGTAACCTTTGAATACGTTGGTTAATCCATATCCTGTGAGTGCGTCTATTGATCCAATCTTATTAGAAGTTATTGCCAGTGATCTAGGTGTTGATCCTTCCTTTGTTGAAAAGGATTGGTATGCTATGAGAATAATAGCTGCCTTGATTACCGTTGATAAGCTTGGTATGAAATTAGTTTTTGCGGGTGGGACTAGCTTATCTAAAGGATTTGGTTTAATTCAACGTTTTTCAGAAGACCTTGATTTCAAGGTCATTTTACCGATTTTAGAACCCACTCGGAACGAACGCAGCAAATATAAAAACGAAATTTTAGATGTAATTCGTAACAGTAGTTCAGATTGGGCATTGAATGAGAACGAGATAAAAGCTCGTGATAAAAATAGTCAAGTTACTTGCAGTATTACTTACCAACAAAATTTTAAACAAGATATTGCGCTTCGTCCTTATATAAAATTAGATATCAAATTTACCTCGCTCGTCTTACCTTTTGAAGAAAAATCTTTAACATCTTTTATATCTCAAGCAATGGGATTACCACCAGAAGTTCCATCAATTGCTTGTTGTTCACCTGTAGAAACAGCCGCAGAAAAATTAAGTGCTTTAACTTGGCGAATTTTGACTAGAAATCGAGAAAATGAACACGATGATCCATCTATCATTCGCCATTTATATGATTTAACAGCATTAAATCTCATGATTAAAGATGACCAAAACTTTTCAAGTTTGGTTTCTAAATTTATGCAAGAAGATGTTAATAGCAACAGAGGGCAAATTCAATCTTTATCTATACCTAAAGTCGAATTATTACCAAAGATGTGTGAGCAGTTAGAATCAGATCCTATTTACCATGAGGAATACACAAGATTTGTAAAGGGGATGTCCTACGCTACAGAAGATGAATGCCCTACTTTTGAGGAATGTATAGAAACTGTTAAAAGTATAGTTGCCAGATTAGAATTAGCTTTTGATTAGTTTATAACCCACATTCCGCACCCTCAACTGTCACAGATCAAAAAAGCCATTAAAGTAGTACATAATAACTAAAGGTAACTTAAAAGTTAAGAGGCTTAATGAGAGTAAATAGCATTAAGCTGGGTATGGAGTGA
>NZ_JACJPU010000108.1:0-2846 GCF_014696235.1 Sphaerospermopsis sp. FACHB-1194
GAGGTCAAGCCCTCGGTCTATTAGTACCCCTCTGCTACATACATTACTGTACTTCCACATAGAGCCTATAAACGGGTGTTCTGCCCGTGACCTTACCCACTTAAAGTGGTGAGAACACTCATCTTGAGGTGGGCTTCCCACTTAGATGCTTTCAGCGGTTATCCGCTCCGAACTTGGCTACCCAGCGTCTACCGTTGGTACGATAACTGGTACACCAGCGGTTCGTTCCTCCCGGTCCTCTCGTACTAAGGAGGACTCCTCTCAATGTTCTTACGCCTGCACCGGATATGGACCGAACTGTCTCACGACGTTCTGAACCCAGCTCACGTACCGCTTTAATGGGCGAACAGCCCAACCCTTGGGACGTACTTCCGCCCCAGGTTGCGATGAGCCGACATCGAGGTGCCAAACCTCCCCGTCGATGTGGACTCTTGGGGGAGATCAGCCTGTTATCCCTAGAGTAACTTTTATCCGTTGAGCGACGGCCATTCCATGCTGCGCCGTCGGATCACTAAGGCCTACTTTCGTACCTGCTCGACTTGTCGGTCTTGCAGTCAAGCTCTCTTAATGCCTTTACACTCGTCGCACGGTTTCCAAGCGTGCTGAGAGAACCTTTGCGCGCCTCCGTTACCTTTTAGGAGGCGACCGCCCCAGTCAAACTGCCCACCTGAAACTGTCCTCTCTCCGGCTCACGGAGATGAGTTAGAATTCTAGCTTCGCCAGAGTGGTATCTCACCGTTAGCTCCCTTCTCCCCACAAGGAGAAGTTCATCGCTTCCCACCTATCCTGCGCAAGCGAAGCCCGAACACAATTCCAGGCTACAGTAAAGCTTCATAGGGTCTTTCTGTCCAGGTGCAGGCAGTCCGTATCTTCACAGACATTCCTATTTCGCCGAGTCTCTCTCTGAGACACCATCCAGATCGTTACGCCTTTCGTGCGGGTCGGAACTTACCCGACAAGGAATTTCGCTACCTTAGGACCGTTATAGTTACGGCCGCCGTTCACCGGGGCTTCGGTCGTCAGCTTCATGTTACCACTGACCAACTTCCTTAACCTTCCGGCACTGGGCAGGCGTCAGCCCCCATACGTCCTCTTTCGAGTTTGCGGAGACCTGTGTTTTTGGTAAACAGTCGCCTGGATCTCTTCACTGCGACCCACTCTCGTGGGCACCCCTTCTTCCGAAGTTACGGGGCCATTTTGCCGAGTTCCTTAGAGAGAGTTATCTCGCGCCCCTTGGTATTCTCAACCTCCCTACCTGTGTCGGTTTCGGGTACGGGTAACATATGTTCATCACATTACTAGCTTTTCTTGGCACTATCCTTCACCATGCAACGGTCGTAACCGTCTCCCAAACCAATCAGGGTATGGTTATCTTTCATGCGTCCCTAGCAATGCTCCCATACGTTAGTCAGGGATTGTTGACCCTGTGTCCATCGACTACGCCTTTCGACCTCGCCTTAGGTCCCGACTAACCCAGAGTGGACGAACCTGGCTCTGGAACCCTTAGGGTTTCGGGGCATTGGATTCTCACCAATGTTTGCGCTACTCAAGCCGACATTCTCACTTCCGTTTCGTCCACAGCTGCTCGCCGCTACTGCTTCTACCTACGACGGAACGCTCCCCTACCGATTAATTAATTAATTAATCCCACAGCTTCGGTACATCACTTAGCCCCGTTCATTTTCGGCGCAGGATCGCTTGACTAGTGAGCTATTACGCACTCTTTCAAGGGTGGCTGCTTCTAGGCAAACCTCCTAGTTGTCTGTGCAATCCCACCTCCTTTATCACTTAGTGATGATTTGGGGACCTTAGCTGGTGGTCTGGGCTGTTTCCCTCTTGACGATGAAGCTTATCCCCCACCGTCTCACTGGCAATGTGTTCACTGGGTATTCTGAGTTTGTCTCGATTTGGTACCGGTCTCCCAGCCCGCACCGAAACAGTGCTTTACCCCCCAGCTTTAATCATTACCGCTGCGCCTCAACACATTTCGGGGAGAACCAGCTAGCTCCTGGTTCGATTGGCATTTCACCCCTAACCACACCTCATCCGCCGATTTTTCAACATCGGTCGGTTCGGACCTCCACTTGGTGTTACCCAAGCTTCATCCTGGACATGGTTAGATCACCAGGGTTCGGGTCTATAAATACTGATTATCGCCCTCTTCAGACTCGGTTTCCCTTTGGCTCCAGCATTCTCGCTTTAACCTACCAGTACCTATAAGTCGCCGGCTCATTCTTCAACAGGCACGCGGTCATCCGTTTAATCGGACTCCCACTGCTTGTAAGCTAATGGTTTCATGTTCTGTTTCACTCCCCTTCCGGGGTTCTTTTCACCTTTCCCTCGCGGTACTTGTTCGCTATCGGTCACACAGTAGTATTTAGCCTTACGAGATGGTCCTCGCTGATTCACACGGAATTTCACGTGCTCCGTGCTACTCGGGATTCAGCTACTATCCTTTAACTTTCGACTACAGGACTTTCACCTCCTCTGGTGCAGTATTTAGCTGCTTCGTCTAGTCTCTAGATTCGTTGTTGCTGTCCCACGACCCCAAAAGGTAAACCTCTTGGTTTAGGCTTTTCCCCTTTCGCTCACCACTACTAGGGGAATCTCTAGTTGATTTCTTTTCCTCTGGCTACTAAGATGTTTCAATTCGCCAGGTTGGCTCTTTCCTGTCTATATATTCAACAGGTAGTTTATAGGGTTGCCCCATTCGGATATTTCCGGCTCACCGTTTGCTTCCAACTCCCCGGAACATTTCGTCGGTAACCACGTCCTTCTTCGCCTCTGTGTGCCAAGGTATCCACCATTAGCCCTTATTAGCTTGACCACTTAACATTGGTTTTTTT